>JAJXZV010000198.1 GCA_021779875.1 Pseudomonadota bacterium | reverse complement strand
ATCGTGCTGGCGCGCCGTGCGCCCGGGTGCCGGGTCAGTGCGGCGCTCGCGCCCGGGCTCGACGAACTGGGCGTGCTGCTGCCCTACAGCCCGCTGCACCACCTGCTGCTCACCCGCTTCGGCGGTCCGCTGGTCGCGACCTCGGGCAACGTGAGCGGCGAACCGGTGATCACCGATGCCGAGGAGGCGCAGCGGCGCCTCGCGCCTGTGGCGGACGCGTTTTTGCATCACGACCGCGCCATCCTGCGCCCCGCCGACGATTCGGTCCTGCGCGTGATCGCCGGGCGGCCCCGGACGGTGCGCCTCGGGCGCGGCCTGGCGCCGCTCGAGATCGATCTGCCGCACGCGCTGTCGATGCCCACGCTCGCACTCGGCGGCCACATGAAGGCCGCCATCGCGCTCGGCTGGGGCCGCCGGGCGGTGCTCGCGCCGCACATCGGGGACCTGGACAGCCCGCGCGCCCGGCGCGTGTTCGAACGGCTGATCGCCGATCTGCCGCGGCTGTACGGCGTCGCGCCCGCGAGGGTGGTATGCGATGCGCATCCCGGCTACGCGAGCACGCGCTGGGCGCGAGCCCAACCGCTGCCGGTGCGGCAGGTCGCGCATCACCGCGCGCATGCCGCGGCGCTCGCGGCCGAGCACCCCGGCGTCGACCGTTGGCTCACGTTCACCTGGGACGGCGTCGGTCTCGGGGAGAGCGGCGAAGCGTGGGGCGGCGAGGCCTTCATCGGCGCGCCCGGCGCGTGGCGCCGGATCGCGAGCCTGCGGCCGTTCCCGATCCTGGGCGCCGAGCGGGCCGGCCGGGAGCCCTGGAGAGCCGCCGCGGGTCTGATGTGGCAGGCCGGTCACGAGTACCTGCCGCCGGTGGCCGATGCCGCGCTCGCCCGCGAGGCCTGGCGCAAGGGCATCCACACCCACACCACCTCCTCGGTGGGCCGCCTGTTCGACGCGGCCGCCGCGCTGGTGCTCGGTCTCGCCACGACGAGCTTCGAGGCGCAGGCGCCCATGTGGCTCGAGAGCGCGGCGGCGACCGGCTGCGCGCCGCTGCGCCTGCCGCTCACCCGCGACGGCGACGGCATCTGGCGCACCGATTGGGCGCCGCTGCTGCCGAAGCTCGCCGATTGGCGCCTGCCCGCGCGCGAGCGCGCCGGGATCTTCCACGAGAGCCTGGCGCACGCCCTGCTCGATCAGGTGGAGGCGGTGCTCGGGGAGCAGCCGATCGAGGCGGTCGGATTGACCGGCGGGGTGTTTCAGAACCGCGCGTTGGCCGGACGCGCGCTCGAATTGCTCGAGGCGCGCGGCATTGCCGCCCACCTGCCGAGGCTGGCGCCGGTGAACGACGGCGGCCTCGCGCTCGGCCAGTTGCTGGAGGTCTGCCGTGAGTGAGGCTGAACACGTGATGCTCGCGCACGGCAACGGCGGCCGGCGCATGCGCGAGCTCATCGAGAGCGTGTTCGCGCGTCACCTGGCGAATCCCTCGCTGGACGTCGACCGGGACGCCGCGCCGCTCGACATCGCGCCCGGCATGGTGCCGTTCATCACCACCGACGCCTTCACCGTGCAGCCGCTCGAATTTCCGGGCGGCGACATCGGCTCGCTGGCGGTCAACGGCACGGTGAACGATCTGGCCGTCGCCGGCGCGCTGCCGCGCTATCTCACGCTCGCGGCCATCATCGAGGAAGGCTTTCCGCTGGCGCGGCTCGAGCGCATCGTGCGAAGCGCCGCTCGGGCCGCCGAGGCCGCCGGGGTGCGCGTGGTGGCGGGCGACACCAAGGTCGTGCCGCGCGGCCAGGGAGGCGGCCTGTACCTGATCACCACCGGCGTCGGTCTGCGCGCGCAAGGTCCCGCTCCGGGCATGACCGGCATCGCCGCCGGCGACCTGGTGCTCGCGAGCGGCACGCTCGGCGATCACGGCATCGCCGTGCTGCTGGCGCGGCAGGAGTTCGACATCGGCGGCTCGATCTGCTCGGACTGCGCACCGGTCACGGCCTATACCTCGGCGATCGTCCCGATCCCGGGCCTGCGCTTCATGCGCGACCCGACGCGCGGCGGCCTGGCGAGCGTCGCGCACGAGATCGCCGCCGCGACCGGCCTCGGCGTGCGTCTGCGGGAGCAGGACGTGCCCGTGCGCGACGCGGTGCGCTCCTGCTGCACGATGCTGGGCTACGACCCGTATTACCTCGCGAGCGAAGGGCGGGTCATCGCGGTCGCTTCGCCCGAGGCGGCGCCCCGGATCCTCGCCGCGTGGCGCGCCCTTCCGGGCGGCGGGCAGGCCTGCGCGATCGGCCGGATCGACGGTGAGGCCGGCCCGGTGATCCTCGACACCGCGGTGGGCGGCGAGCGCTTCGTCGAGGAACTCGAGGACGATCCGCTGCCGCGGATCTGCTGATGCGGCGCCCGCCCCCTGGCGCGGCGCCGCGGTCCGGTCCTCAGTAGCGCGCGTCCTTCGGCCGGTCCCCGTTCGGCCAGTCCTTGACCTTCCCCGCGAAGTCGGCGCGCGGCATGTGCGTGAAGTATTCCGCGACGTCGACCGCTTCCTGATCGGTCAGGCCGCCCTGCCCCATCGGGAACGCGAGCGTATTGGCGATCGGCATGTTGCTCTTCACGAATCCCGCGGCCTTGTAGGTGCGCGCGATCCCCGCGCCGATGTTGAAGGTGTCGTCGCCCCACAGCGGCGGGAAGGCGTAGCGGCCGTCGGCCTCCTTGAGGCCCTCGCCGTCGCGCCCGTGGCACACCGCGCACTGCTTCTCGAAGACCTGCTTGCCGTTCTCGACGTTCGGCACGATGCTCTCGCTGATCTTGCCGGTGCCGCGTCCGGGGATGGTCGCGCCGGGCTTGGCGCCGACGCTCAACCAGTCGACGTACGCCACCATCGCGAGGATGTCCGGCGAATCCTTGGGCAGCGGCTTGCCGTTCATCGAACGCAGCATGCACCCGTTGATCCGATCCTTGAAGTCGATGACCCGGCCGGCGCGCGGCGCGTAGGAGGGGAACATGGCGGCCAGCCCGACGTACGGCGATGCGTGGGCCATCGTGCCCGCGTTCAGATGGCAGCTCGAGCAGTCGAGCACGTTGCCGACGTGCTCGGGCAGCTGCGCCTTGGTGTCCATCATCAGGCGCATGCCCCGGACCAGCTGCGCGGCGTTCTTGGCGTCGAGCATCTCGGCGAAGCGCGGCGTGGTGAACGCCGCGCCCGGCGCGGCGGGGGGTTCGGTCTGGCCGCGCAGCTGCGCCACCTGCTCGGCCGTCACGGCCGGGCCCTGGTTGCCCCAGCTCGAGCGCATGAAGGTGAGGATCTCGGCCAGCTCCCGATCGGTCAGCTGGCTGAAGCTCGGCATGGCGAAGGCCCGCGGATACCGTTCCGTCTGCGCCGACCGTCCGCCGCTCAAGACCACGTGGATCACGGAGGTCGCATCCGGCGAGGTCACCGAGGAGTTCTGCGCGAGCGGCGGCAGCAGATCGGCGGCACCCTGCCCGTCCGCCCGGTGGCAGGTCGAGCAGAACTGCACGTAACCGAGGCCGCCGCGCGTGGTGTACAGGCCGGCCGGCTCCTGGCGGGCCGCCACGGGCCTCGGCGCCGGGCTCGCCGGATTCGGCGGCAAGGACGCGAGGTATTGCCCCACGGCGTCCAGATCCTCATCGGTGTAGTGCTGCGTGCTGAAGTGCACCACCTCGGTCATCAGTCCGTAGGCCGCGGCGTGCGGACCGCGCCCGGTCTTCAGAAACTGCGCGGTCTCGGCGGCGGGCGCGAGGTGGCGCAGGCTCGGGGCGTGCCAGCCATCCAGGGTGGCGCCGCCGAGGAAGTCCTCGCCGCCCGATTCGGCCGACCCGAAGGCGCGCTCCTGGAACGCCAGGCCGCGCGGCGTGTGGCACGTGCCGCAGTGGCCAAGACCCTCGACCAGGTAGGCGCCGCGATTCCATCGCGCCGACTTGGCGGGATCGGGCGCGTACGGCTGGTCGGGAGCGAACAGGGCGTTCCAGGGCACGAGCCCGAGGCGGATGCTGAACGGCCAGCGCATGTCGGCCTCGCGGTTGGCCTTGCTCACCGGCGTCACGCCGTGCATGAAGTAGGCGTACAGATCCCGCATGTCCTTCTCGCCGATCTTCGAGAAGGACGGATAGGGCATCGCCGGATAGAGGTTGCGGCCGTCCGCGGTCACGCCCTTGCGCACCGCCGCGTCGAATTGCTCGAAGGTGTACCGCCCGATGCCGCTGCCGGCATCGGGGGTGACGTTGGTCGAATACACGACGCCGAACGGCGTGCTCATGGCCGTGCCGCCGGCCATGGGCTGACCTCCCGGCGCCGTGTGGCAGGCGACGCAGTCGCCCAGTTTGGCCAGATACTCGCCGCGCTTGACCTGTTCGGGGTCCGGCGGCGAACCGGCGGCGGCCAACGTGGGAGCGGCGATCGACGCCGCGACCAGCAGTGCAACGATGCGCAGACGCGCTGCGGGTGAACTCATGGAGTGTGCCTCACGATTGGCCGCCGACGGATGGATCAATTGACCGGGTCGACGACGAAGCGCTGCTTCGCCTGCAGGTACGCCACTTCGGCGAAGCCGGAGGGCACGATGTCGGCGTCGGTCACGCCGTACAGCGCGTGAAAATCGACGCCCTGCTCGGACAGCGAATTGTTGCACACCTCGAACTGCACGCCGCGGGCCCGCAGCGCATCCAGCTGCTTCTGGACGCCTTCCTCCGGGTTCTTCAGGAGCGTCAGCCCCTTGGCGTACAGCACCACCTTGACCGTCAGGTGGCCCTTCCATTCGTCCACGGCCTTGAGCGCATTGGCGATGTTGCGCAGCTTCATGCCCTGGATGCCGTGATCGTCGCTGGTCAGGGCCACCACCACCCTGAGATCCCCGTAGGACGCGTGTTTGAAATTCGGCTTCACGTAGGCCGACGGCTGCTCGGCGGAAAAGGCGGGCGGCGCCATCCCGACGGCGAGGACCGCGGCCGGCAAGGCGCACAGCAAGGACACGGTGGACTTGATCTTCATGTTCGACTCCGGATGTTGGCTGGGGTGAGGATCACGGACGCGGCGCGTACGGCTTGAATCCGTAGCGCTCGAATATCGCCAGCGCCGCGGGCGACTGCAGGAAGTCGACCCACTGCCGGCCCGCCTCGCGATGCGGCGCGGACTTCAGCACCGCGGCGGCATAGACCGCGGTGGCATTCTGCTCGTCGGGGATGGCCACGTGGCTGATCGGATTGCCGATCGATTCCTGGAAGATCGCCTCGGACTGCCAGGTGATGCCCGCGTCGGCGCGGCCGAGCATCAGGAACAACGGGGATTGCCGGTGATGAATGCGGGTCATGACCGTCTCGCCGCTCTGCACCTTCGACTCGTACACGGTCTCGACCAGTTCCTGGCCGCCCGCCTTGGCGAGGCTCTCCTTGATTTGGCGGCCCACGCCTTCGTAGGCGGGATTGGGCATGACCAGCCGGACCTTGGGCTTGCCGAGGTCGCTCAGCCCGCGGATGCGGGCCGGATTGCCCTTGGGGACCATGATCGTCAAGGTGTTGGTCGCGTAGGGGGCGGCCGGACCCGCCGCGATGCCCGCGTCGATCAGCGCATTGACCGCGCGCAGGCCCGCGGCGTACACGTCGGCCTGCACGGTCCAGGTCATGTTGCCCACCGTGATGGTGCCGCCCTTCTTGATCTGCTCGACCAGCAATCCCGGCGGGATGGTCTCGTAGTAGATCTTGCCGGCGAGCTCCGGATGCTGGCGCTCGAATTCGGCGACCAGCGGCGCCATCGCGAAGAAATAGTTGCCGCCCACGAACAGCACCAGCTGGGCGGTCATGGGATCGCCGTGGAAATCCGGCAGGTTGTCGATCTCCGGCACCGTGAATTCCAGGCCGCGCTCGCGCACCGGGTCGTTCTGGCCGCTGCTCCAGGGCGGGTACACGCCCGCCGGCGGAGTGCCCGCCGCGGCGGCGAGCGCGGCGGCCAGAAGCGCGCCCGCGCCCGCCGCCAGGAAGGACACGCGTGGCCGTGGCCGCCGATTGCTTGCGATCATTGCTGAGGTCTCCTGCACCGGGGGTGCCTTTGCTGTAGAGGGTTCGCGCCGCTGAACGGGATCACTGGGCCGCCACCACCGGCCGGCCCTCGGCGGCCCAGCGCGCCATCGAGCCGTCGTACAGGGCTGCGTGCCGGTCGCCGAGCAGTTCGCTCGCGATGAACCAGGCCCCGGCCGCCATGTGCCCGGTGTTGCAGTAGGCGATCACCGGCTGGTCGGGGCGTACCCCGATCGATTCGAGAATGTCGCGATACTGGGCGGGCGTCAGGAAGCGCTGTGACCCATCGACCGCACGGGCATGCAGCTCCGCGGGGAAATCCCGGGCCTCGCCGATGTGACCGGCCGCGGCGATGAACGGCTTCTTCGCCAGGCCGAAATAATAGGCCGGCGGGCGTGCATCGATCAGCTGCACGCCCCGCTTCGCGGCGTCGGCCACCTGCTCGCTGTCGGCGAGGATCTCGGTGCGCGGCGCACCGGCCGCCCAATCCCCGGGCGCGACCCCGCCGCCCGCGGACCTTCGAGTCTCGACCGCGCGGCCCTCCGCGAGCCATCGCGCCAAGCCGCCGTCGAGGATGGCCAGATCGTCGTCGCCGTAAACTTTTAGCGACCAGTAGACGCGCGCGGCCGTGTCGAGGTCCTCGGGCACGGTCGCCGGCGTGACGATCACGATCGGCTTGCCGGCGGGCACGCCGGCCTTGCGCATGATCGCCTGAAAGTGCTGCGCGTCGGGCAGCATCCAGGGAATCTTGCGGCCGTCGATCAGGCGCTCGACGCGCAGGTCGGAGTACTCGACCAGCAGCGAGCCCGGAATGCGGTCCCCGAGTCCGGCCGGGGACCCCGCCGCATCCTCACGCACGTCGAGCACCGTCACCGCCGCGCGGTGCGCCGCCAGCCACTCGGGGGTCACCAGAGGACCCGGCAGGGCGCTCGCGGCCGCCGCGGCGCCGGCGAGCGCCAGCGCCGCGGCGCCGAGGACTCCCGCGACCCGCCGGCTCATGGCGCGGCCACCGCGGGCATCGGCAAGGTCACCGCGCTCACGACGTGGATGCGCCGGTCCGCCAGACGCCGGGCCAACGTGCCGGCGTCCCGCCACTCGCGCACGCGCCGCTCCCGCAGGCGCAGCACCTCGCGCACCTCGGCGGGAAACAGCCGCAGGATCAAGCCGAGCCATCGCTCCGGGCCGCCGCCGCGGCGGCCGGCGAGACGCGCGAAGCGCCCCAGATCCTCGCGCAGACGCGCGCTCGGCCGCCACTCGCCGGCGGTCACCCAGCGATTGGTGGTGAACAGGCGCCGAGGCGCACCGGCCGCATCGACGCCGACGGCCAGCAGATGGCGGTAGGACTCGGTTCGGGCCGCGCCGCGGCCCGGCTCCTGCGCGAACAGGTGGAAATGACCGTGCTCCGGCGTCCCGGCCGGCGCGGCGCCGTGCGAGTGATAGAAATAGCCCAATCCCCCCGTGATCCAGTGGATGCCGCCATCGGGGTACTGGCGCATTGGCCGCGGCGCCCGGCGTGAACCCAGCACCGCGGTCAATGGATTGCGTCCCCGGCGCGCGAGCGCGCGCACGTAGGCGAGCGCCTGCGCGAGCGCGCGGGATTCGCCGCGGAACGGGCGCGGTACGCTCTTCAACGTGACGAAGCCGGTGCGCAAGGATTCGCGGCCTTGCCCGGCTTGGCCGGCGCGCAGGGATTCGCGGGTTTGCGCGGCTTGGCCGGTGCGCACGGGTTGGCCGGCGCGGCGGCCTTGCCGGTGGCGCACTTCTGCTTGGCCGGCGCACACGGATTCGCCGGCTTGCTCGCGCTCGCCGGGTCGCAATCCT
>JAJXZV010000448.1 GCA_021779875.1 Pseudomonadota bacterium | reverse complement strand
AGATTCTCGGCCAGGTCGGCGGCGTCGCCGCACAGGATCACCGGCGCGCCCCGCGGCAGCTCGATGAACAGGGACATGTGGCCGGCCGTGTGCCCCGGGGTGGCGATCGCCCGCACGCCCGGCGCGACCTCGTATTCGCCGCTCTGCAACCGCCACGAATCGGCGGCCGCGATCTCGTCCGCGAAGACGGCGACGTCCCGGCCGCTGCGGGCGGCGGCGAGCTCGTCGCGATGCAGGTGCACCTCGCACCCGGGCAGATCGCAAAGACCGCCCGCGTGATCCCAGTGCAGGTGCCCGAGGAACACCACGTCGACGTCGCGAACGCCGAGCCCGAGCCTCGCGAGGTAGCGCGGAATGCGCTGTTCCTCCGACATGTGCGGCGGCTCCATCAGCGGCCGCTTCGCGGCGAAGAACTGCTCGCGCAGTGCCGGGGTCGCGAGCTTGCGATAATCGCAGCCGACGTCGTAGAGGATTCGACCGCCGGGCGTCTCGATCAGATACGCGAGGATGGGGGCCTCGATGAATTCACCATGACCCCGATTGCGCGTCGACACGACCTTTTCGTACCGTTGGGTCGCCGTCAGCAGCGGCCAAAGTCGAAGCGCGCGAGTCATCGTGTTCCCCGTCTCGTCGGAATCCAGCCCCAGTATAGGCGCGATCGCCTTACAATCGAACGAGGACGCGCCATGACAGGACCGACATGACCTCCCGCTTCACGCGACGCGACTTCCTGGCCCTGGCCGCGGGCGCGGCGGCCGCCGATCTGCCGGATGCGGCCCGGGCGCTCCCGTCTCCGCGGGAGGCCCCGTTCGATACTGTGGTGGTCCTCATGATGGAGAACCGCTCGTTCGACCACGTGCTCGGCTGGCTGCCGGGTGCCAACGGCCGGCAGGGCGGCCTGCGCTTCGCGGACGTCGAGGGCGTGGTGCACCAGACCTACCCGCTCGCGCCGGAGTGGCAGGGATGCCGACTGAGCGACCCGGATCATTCGTGGCAGGGGTCGGCCGCGCAATTCGCGGCCGGCCGCTGCGACGGCTTCCTGAAGACGGCTCCGGCGGGCGACCGGTTTCCGATCGGCTATTACCGGCAGCAGGACCTGCCGATCCTGAGCGCGCTCGCCGCCGGATACACGACCTTCGACCACTACTTCTGCTCGATGATGGGCCCGACGTGGGAGAACCGCCTGTACCAGCTGAGCGGCACCACGCAGGTGGGCATGCCCGACGGCTTCCCGAAGAGCGACGCGGAACGACCCTGCCTCATCTCGACGACGATATTCGACCGAGCCGCGGATGCGGGACTTCGCGCCGGCTATTACCACCATGGCGAACCGATGACCGGCCTTTTCAAGAGCAAGCGGTACGACGCCATCACGCATCCCATCGAGCAGTTCTGGGAGGATGCGCACGCGGGCACGCTGCCCAACGTGGTGTTCGTGGACCCGGATTACACGGATGCCGCCGAAGACAACGGCACTTCCAACGACTACCACCCCAAGGGCAGCGTGCTGGTCGCCGAGCAATTCGTCGCGCGCGTTCACGACGCCCTCAAAGCGGGGCCCCAATGGCAGCGCATGGTGTTCGTGCTCAACTTCGACGAGCACGGCGGCTTCTTCGACCACGTGCCGCCGCCGCGATGCCAGGATGACACGGTGCAGACGGGGCCCGGTCCGTTCCCGGACCTCGAGCGGCTGGGGTTTCGCGTTCCGGCGATCGCCATGGGTCCGTTCGCGCCGCGCAAGATCGAGAAGGCGGGGCCCTACGAGCACTGCTCGGTGCTGCGCATGATCGAGTGGCGCTGGAACCTCGAGCCCATGAGGCTGCGCGATCGCACGGCGAGGAACCTGGCCGCGGCGCTCGACTTCGGCAGCCGGCGCGAACCGGTGACGCTGCCGGCGTTCACGGCGCCGCCGGCCACGGTGTGCTGAGCCGCTAGGGTTCGTGTCCGTACACGATCTTGCCCGCCCAGACGGTGAACAGCACGGCCGCGCCCTTCATCTCCTCGGCGGGAACGGTCAGCAGATCCCGATCGATCAGGGCGAGATCGGCGCGCTTGCCCGGCGCGATCGAACCGATCCGCGGCAGCTCGCCCAACACCATGGCGGCATTGCGGGTGTACGCGTAGAGCATCGCTTCGCGCGGCATCCGCTGCGACGCGTCCAACACCCCTTGAGGACCCGCGCGCGTCTCGGCTTGATAGATGGCCTCGAAGGGGTTGGCCGTGCTGACCGGCCAATCGCTGGCGCCGGCGATCACCGCACCGGCATCGAGCATGGAGCGCGCCGGATACATCCAGCGGTAGATCGACGGCGCGACGTACGGCTTCACCTGTTCGTTGGTGCTCGGATCCGCCACCGCCCACAGGAGCTGCAGCGCCGCGATCACGCGCAGCCGCGCGAACCGCGGGATGTCCTCCGGATCGACGAACTGCGCGTGGGTCAGCGAGAACGGCAGATCGGAGCGCGGGTTGGCCTTGCGGGCCGCCTCGAAGGCGTCGAGCGAGGCCTTCACCGCCCGATCGCCGATCGCGTGGATGTGCACGTTGAGGCCGCGCCGGGCCGCCTCGCTGACCAGCGCATTCATCTTCGCGGGCGTGAACAGCAATTCCCCGGACCGTCCCGTATCGAGGTAGGGCTGGGTGAGCGCCGCGGTCTGCGAGGGCGTCTCCACGACGCCGTCAGCAAAGACCTTGAGTCCCGGGATGACGAGATTCGGGATGCCGCGGTACCGCGCCTGCAGCGCCTGCACCACGTCGATCTGCGCGCTGCCGAGGTCCGGCTTGACGACCGGGTAGGCGACCACGTGGGCGCTCAGCCCGCCCCGCTTCGCCAGGGCCTCGTACACCGGCAGAAAGCCCGGATCATCGACGCGGGCGGGAACCGCGCCGCCGACCACACCGCTGACCGCGGCGTCGAGCCACCCGGTGATTCCCAACCCGTTCATGTAATGCACGGCCGCCTCGCCGGCGCGCAGCATCTCCTCGGCCGAGGGCGCGGGCAGGCTCTCGTCCAACTTGACCTTGCATGCGTCGACCATGAACCCATTCGGCTCGAGCGAGGCGGTGTCGAAGCCGTAGCACTGCCGCTGCCCCTGCGTGAGGCCCCGCAGATACGGCGCCGTGATCCCGGCGCGGCCTCGGGCCGCCGCGTTGGCCCAGGCCGTGTGTCCGTCCGAGCCGTTCAAGACGATGGGCTGGTCGGCGTAGGCGCCGCCGCTCAGCGCGGCGTCGATCTGCGCCGCGTGCGCCCAGTAGCCGATATCGATGCCGTTGATCACCAGCACGTCCCCCAGACGGCTGTCCTTCGCCCTGACGTGCTCGGCCACGAACCGCGTGAGCTCGGGGATCGAATCCCGCGTGTTCGGGAAATTCGCCTGGATGAGCGTCAGGCCGCCGGCGATCGGATGGGCGTGCGCGTCGATCATGCCGGGCATCAGGAACTTGCCCTTCAGATCGACCTTCCGGGCGCCCGGCCCGGCGGCCCGCTCGACGGCGGCGAGATCGCCCACCGCCAGGATTCGATCGCCGCGAACGGCCACCGCCTCGGCATAGGGACGGGCCGGTTCGGCGGTGAATACCTGGGCATCGTAATAGAGGGTCACCGCTGCACCGCCGCGTGCCGGCGCGCCGAGCGCGACGCCGCCCACGATGCCCGCGCCCACGAGGGCGGCCATGAGCCTCATCCCGGCTAGTCGATTCCAACGATTCATTACATCCCCGTCATGTTTCGTCCATGGAGGGCTCATCTTCACACGGAATGGGCGCACCGCGGGAGTGGGGGATCGCGGACACCGGGCCGCGGGCTGCGGTATGATCGCGCGCCCCGGCCATCGTCCCGCCGGGCGGACCTTTTTTTAGACGGGTACATCCCGCGACGGCACTCGAAACGGACGACATGACCAACGGCACATCTTCCTCCGGACCGCGGCGTGACCACGCCGGCGCCGCGCCACTGCTGCGTCTGCCGAACTGGCTCCAGGCATTCCTGCCCGCGCCGATGGCCATCAATGCGCGCGAGCGGCTGCGCGCATTCGCCGGCGGGTTCGTCGGGATCTTCTTCGCGGCCGCCACCTGCCGCCTGCTGATCGGAGCGCCGGCGATGACCGCGTGGCTCGTGGCGCCGCTCGGCGCGAGCGCGGTCCTGGTCTTTGCCGTGCCCGCGAGCCCGCTGGCGCAACCCTGGTCCGTCATCGGCGGCAACACCATCTCCTGCCTGATCGGCCTCGGGTGCGCGGCCTGGATTCCCGATCCCATCATCGCCGCAGCCGCAGCGGTCTCGCTGGCGATCCTCGTCATGACGTCCCTTCGCTGCCTGCACCCGCCCGGAGGGGCCATGGCGCTGTCGGGCGTGCTGGTGCACTCGGCGGGCGGCCATTTCCCCCCGGGCACCGCGCTCCTGAACTCCGCGCTGCTGGTCGCCGCCGGCATCGCCTACAACACGCTGACCGGCCGGCGCTATCCGCACGTGCAGGTCAACACGCCGACGCCCGCGCCCGGCACCGGCGCGCGATTCGATGCGCGCGATCTGGACGCGGTCCTGGCGCGATACAACCAGGTCCTCGACGTCAGCCGGGACGACCTGGGCACCCTGCTGGCCGGCGCGGAGCTCGAAGGCTATCGGCGCCGGATGGGCGACGTTCGCTGCAAGGACGTCATGACACCCAGCGTGATCTCGGTGGAGTTCGGCTCCACCCTCCTGGAGGCGTGGGCTCTGATGAGGACCCACAAGATCAAGGCCCTGCCGGTGGTCGACCGGGTGCGCCGGGTCATCGGGATCGTGACCATGTGGGACTTCATGCGCGGCACGCACGTCGACGGACACATCGGATTCGGCGCGAGCCTCCGGAAATTCGTCCTTCCCGACGGGCTGAACCACTCCGAAAAGCCCGAAGTCGTCGGCCAGATCATGACCCATCACACCACGGTGGCCCATCAGGACCGGCATGCGGTGGATCTCATGCACCTGTTCACCGAGACCGGTCACCACCACATTCCGGTCGTGGACGACGAGCGTCGCATCATCGGGATCGTCACCCAGTCTGATTTCATGCGATTCCTCAACCAGAGAAACTACCTGGCTCTGTAGAGGGCGCCCCGACGGCGCGCGAATGTGGCGGCCGTCTCATTTGGCGCAAGAGGTCCCCGGCAATCCGCCGAAGGCCTCTCAATAACTCCCGGCAATCGCCGACATAGGGCTCGCGGGGCGCGCGTGCCCTTCCAGCAAGGCGCCGGTACCCCGCGGATCCTCATTCTCACCGAGCGAGTGCGCCCCGCGAATGACATCTTTGGAATCCGAACACGCGCTCGTCCAGGGTCAGGTGTGCCTCGATTCGCTGCCGATCTGGGCCACCCAGATAGAGACCGCGAGGCGGCAGACCGAAGAGGCCGTGGTGGCGCTCACCGCACGCTTCAGCGGCATCGTCGAGCGCCTGGAGGCCGCCCTCGGCGCCCCGCCCGAGGAGACCAACGCTCAGAACGTCGCCCGGGAGGCCGATGAAGGCGCCCGGCTCCTTGCCGAGGTGGTCGAGGCGTTGCGCACCATTCAGAGGAGCCGCGACGATCTGGCGCGCAACATCCGCAAGCTCGTGGCCAACACCGAGGATCTGCAGAGAATGGCGGCGGACGTCGAGCAGATCGCCTTCAAGACGAACATGCTCGCGCTGAACGCAGCGATCGAGGCTGCCCATGCGGGCGAATCCGGCCGTGGGTTCGCCGTGGTCGCGCAGGAGGTTCGGGCCCTGTCGGTCGCGTCGCGGGACACCGGCAAGCGCATCACCAGCACGGTGCAGAGCATCAGCGAGTCGCTGATGGACACCGGCGCCGAGAACGAGCGCGTCTCGAACGACGACAAGCGCGCCGTGGAGGCCTCCGAGGCGAACATCCGCACCGTCCTCGACCGCTTCCAACAGCGCACCCGCCGTCTCACGGAGATCGCCGAGCAGGCGGGCCGCGAAAGCGGGGAGATCAAGTCCGAGATCTGCGAGTCCCTGGTGAAGCTCCAGTTCCAGGATCGGATCGGTCAGATCCTGGGCCATGTGGTCTCGAGCATGGAGCGCGTGGGCACGCTCGAACCCTGTCCGGCGTCCGAAATGGCCCTGGAGGACCAGGTGCGCATGCACGTGGATCACATGGCCCGCTCCTACACGACCGACGAACAGCGCCGCAATCACGATGGCCTGGCGACCCAGGCGGTGGCGCCGCAGGAAATCACGTTCTTCTAGAAGCATCCGCAAAGGCAGCCATGGCAAAGACTATTCTCCTGGTCGATGACTCCGCTTCGGTGCGCACGGTCGCAGGCATCGCCCTGCGCGAGGCCGGCTACGAGGTCGTCGAGGCCACGGACGGGAGCGACGGCCTCGCAAAGCTCGGCGGCAAGCGCATCCACCTCATCATCAGCGACGTCAACATGCCGGTGATGGACGGCATCGCCTTCCTGAAGGAGGTCAAGCGCCATCCCACCTGCAAGTTCACGCCGGTCATCATGCTCACCACGGAAGCCGGCGAGAACATGAAGCAGGAGGGCCGGGCCGCGGGCGCCAAGGCGTGGATCGTCAAGCCGTTCGCGCCGAAGGCGCTGGTCGACGCCGTCTCGAAACTGGTTCTCGCGTGAGCGCGGACCGCGGCGAGGACGGCGATGGCGCCACGGCCGTGGTCCATCGCAAGGGGTGCGTGCGAATCCGCGGCGAGATGACCGTCCAGGCCGCGCTATCGCTTAAGGCCGATCTGTGCGCGGCGCTGCGCCGCCATCGCCGCACCACCCTGCTCGATCTGTCCGACGTCACCGAATTCGACACGGCCGGCCTGCAGATCCTGTTCATGGCGCGCCGGCTCGCCGCCGAAGACGGCCGCGCCCTGCAGCTCGCGGCGCCCAGCCCCGTGGTGCGGGAGGTTCTAGGGTTGTGCCGGCTCACCGACTGGGTGAAGACGCCGGACGAGGCCGCCGGCCGATGAGCCTCGACGCGGCACTGCCGACCTTCATCGCCGAGAGCGCCGATCTGCTGCGCGAGTTCGAGGAAGGCCTGCTGAAGTATTCCGACGGCGGCGCGGATCCCGAGATCATCCACCTCATCTTTCGCAGCGCGCATACCATCAAGGGCTCCGCCGGCCTGTTCGGCCTCGGCGACGTCGTCGGGTTCATGCACGTGGTCGAGAACGTGCTCGACCGGGTGCGCCAAGGCGCGATGCCGCTCAGTCGGGACTTGGTCACGCGGCTGCTCGCGAGCAAGGACCATGCCGAATCACTGATCGCCCGCGCCGTCGCCGGTCACGAGCAGCCGGATGCGGCGCTCGAGGCGCGCGGCGCCGAACTGCTCGAGGGGCTGCGCGGGCTGTTGCCCGACTCCCCGGGCAAGGACCCGCCCGCGCACGGCGAGCGCTCCCGTCCCGAGCCGGCGCCGGCACACGCCGCGACCTGGGGAATCTCGGTGCGCTTCGGACCCGAGGTGCTCCAGGCCGGCATGGACCCGCTGGGATTCATCCGATATCTGCAGACCTTCGGAGAATTGCGCGCGGTCACGGTGCAGGACGATTCGCTGCCGGGCCCCGAGGAGATGCAGCCGGAGACCTGCTACCTGGGTTTCGAACTCGAGTTCTCGACCGACGCCGATCGCGAGCGCATCGAGGGGGCCTTCGAGTTCGTGCGCGAAGACTGCACCCTGACTCTGCGCCCGCCGGCGCCACCGGTGCTTGCGCCATCCGCGGCCGCGCCATCCGCGCCCGCCACATCCGCGCCCGCCACATCCGCGCCCGCGCCATCGCCGCCATCCGCGCCGCCGGCGATGCCCGCGCGGGCACCGGGCGCGAGCGACGCCGCCCAGATGGTGCGGGTGGATGCGCACAAGCTCGACTCGCTGGTCACGCGCA
>JAJXZV010000244.1 GCA_021779875.1 Pseudomonadota bacterium | reverse complement strand
GCGCGCGCGCGCGCCGGCCGCCGGCACCGGGGCGGACCCGGTGCTGCTCGAGGTGTTCAACAACCTGTT
The DNA here is from genome assembly GCA_021779875.1 of Pseudomonadota bacterium. Classification (GTDB taxonomy): domain Bacteria; phylum Pseudomonadota; class Gammaproteobacteria; order Steroidobacterales; family Steroidobacteraceae; genus Bog-1198. The sequence continues at coordinate 7,791 of JAJXZV010000244.1, read as the reverse complement.
CATGAACGTCGCCGAGCAGATGGGCCTGCGGCTCCAGAACACCGCGTACTCGGTCAACATCAAGGAGCGGCTCGACTTCAGCTGCGCGCTGTTCGACGCGGCCGGCTCGCTGATCGCGAACGCGCCGCACATGCCCGTGCACCTCGGGTCCATGAGCGAATCCATCCGATCGGTGATCGGGCGCAATCCGGACATGCGCCCGGGCGACCTGTACGTGCTGAACGATCCGTACCACGGCGGCACGCACCTGCCGGACATCACCGTGGTGACGCCGGTGTACCTCGACGAACCGCGTCCGAGCTTCTTCGTCGCCTCCCGCGGCCATCACGCCGACGTGGGCGGCATCTCGCCCGGCTCGATGCCGCCGTTCTCGCGCAACATCGGCGAGGAGGGCGTGCTGATCGACAACGTCAAGCTGCTCGACGCCGGCGTCCTGCGCGAGGGCGCGCTGCTGGCCCTGCTCGGCAGCGGCGCCCACCCGGCGCGCAATCCCGGCCAGAACATGGCGGATCTGCGCGCCCAGATCGCCGCGAACGAGAAGGGCGCGCAGGAGCTGCGCGCGCTGGTCGAGCGCCACGGCAAGGACACCGTGGCGCGCTACATGCGCCACGTGCAGGACAACGCCGAGGAATCGGTGCGCCGCGTGATCACGGCGCTGCGCGACGGCGAGTTCGTCCTGCCGATGGACAACGGCGCCCAGATCCGCGTCGCCGTGCGGGTCGACGCGGCGGCGCGCCGGGCGCGCATCGACTTCAGCGGCACCAGCCCGCAGCGGCCGGACAACTTCAACGCGCCGCGCTCCATCGCGGTCGCCGCGGTGCTGTACGTGTTCCGGACCCTGGTGGACGACGAGATCCCGCTGAACGCGGGCTGCCTCGAGCCGCTCGAGATCGTCGTGCCCGAGGGCTGCATGCTCAATCCGCGCGCTCCCGCCGCGGTGGTCGCCGGCAACGTGGAGACCTCGACCTGCGTGACCAACGCGCTGTACGGGGCGCTCGGCGTCATGGCGGCGAGCCAGTGCACCATGAACAATTTCACCTTCGGCGATGCGCGCCGCCAGTACTACGAGACCATCGCGGGCGGATCCGGCGCGGGTGACGGTTTCGACGGCGCCAGCGTGGTGCAGACCCACATGACCAATTCACGGCTCACGGACCCGGAGATCCTGGAGCTGCGCTTCCCCGTGCGTCTCGACTCGTTCGCGATCCGTGCGGGGTCCGGCGGCGCGGGGCGCTGGCGAGGCGGCGACGGCGCCGTGCGGCGGGTGCGGTTCCTCGAACCGATGAGCGCGGCGATCCTGAGCAATGGGCGCAAGTCTGGCGCCTTCGGCATGGCCGGCGGCGCGGCGGGCGCCCCGGGCGAGAACCGCGTGGAGCGCGCGGACGGGGGCGTCGAGCCTCTAGGGCACCTGGGATCGGTCGAGATGCGGCCGGGCGACGTGTTCGTGATCAGCACGCCGGGCGGCGGCGGCTACGGCCGCGGCTAGGGCGCCACGCTCTCGAGCCGCGCCAGCGGGTGCGGTGCGCCGAGGTACGGATCGCGGAAGAAGTTCGCGACCATCGCGTCCGTCACGTCCTCGAGGCGGGCGGGCGACCAGCGAGGCGCGTTGTCCTTGTCGATGATCAGCGCGCGGATTCCTTCGCGGAAATCCCCGTGCTCCACGCAGTGCCGCACCATGCCGAGCTCCATGCGGAAGCAGTCCGCGAGCGGCTTGTCGCGGCCGAGCTCGAGCTGCCGCCGGGTCACCTCGAGCATCATGGGTGAGCGCGAACGCAGCAGCGCCGCCGACTGGCGTGCCCAGGGGATGCGCGCGGGGCGGCTCTCGCGCTCGAGCGATTCGAGGATCGCGCGCACCGTGGCGGCGCCGAAGTGCTCGTCGATGGCCTCGCGCAGCACGCTCAAGGAGGGCGCGGGCAGTCCCTGCGCCGCCCGGGCGCGCACCGCGCCGCGCACGTCGGCGTGCCAGTCGTCGGTCCATTCGACGGCGGCGAGCAGGTCGGCGAGTCCGGCGCCGGCATCCGGCGGCAGATAGACGTCCGCGAGCGTCGCGTACAGCGCATCGGCGCCGCGGATCTGGGTGCCGGTGAGGGCGAGATAGGGGCCGAGCGCGCCGGGCAGGCGCGACAGGAAATGGCTGCCGCCCACGTCGGGGAACAGGCCGATGGCCACCTCGGGCATCGCGATGCGGGTGCGATCGCCCACCACGCGCAGGCGCGAGCCCTGGGCAAGCCCCATGCCGCCGCCCATGGTGATCCCGTCCATCGAGACCACGTAGGGCTTGGGATAGGCGTGCAGCAGATAGTCGAGCGTGTATTCGGCGACGAAGAAGTCCCGGTGCAGTTCGCCGCCGCCCGCGATGCTGTCGTACAGGGCACGCAGGTCGCCGCCCGCGCAGAAGGCCTTGTCGCCGGCGCCGCGCAGCAGCACGGCGCGCACCGACCGGTCGGCCGCGAACGACTCGAGGGCGTCGCGCAGCTCGCGGATCATGGCGAGCGTGAGCGCGTTCAGCGCCGCCGGACGGTTCAGGGTGAGCACGCCGAGGTGCGCGCGGACTTCCCGTTCGACGTCCATCGATGCCGGGCTCAGCCCTGCCGCCACACCGGCTTGCGCTTCTCCAGGAACGCGCCGACCCCCTCCCGCGCGTCCTCGCCGTCGAACAGGTCGAGGAAGCGTTCGCGCTCGAGCGCGAGCGCGGCGTGACGCGGCGTGCCGGCCCGCGCCTGGTGGATGAGCCGCTTCGAGGAATCGACTGCGCGCGGACTCAATCCGACCACCCGGCCGGCGACCTCGAGTGCGGCCGCCAGGGCGCCGCCGCGCGGCACCTGCTGCTCGACCAAGCCGATGCGCAGCGCCGTCGCCGCATCGACGCGCTCGTTGGTGAGGATCATGCGCTTGGCCCAGCCCTCGCCCACGAGCCACGGCAGCGTCTGCGTGCCGCAGCCGGCCGGCAGCAGGCCCACCGAGGGCTCCGGCAGCGCCATCTGGGCGTGTTCCTCCGCGATGCGCAGGTCGCAGGCCAGGGCGCATTCGAGCCCGCCGCCCATGGCATAGCCGTTGATCGCGGCGATGGTCACCGGGCGCGCCTCCTGCAGCGCTTCGAACGCCTCGCCGAAGCGCCGGGCCATCAGGCGCACCTGCGCCGCGTCGCCGCTCGCGAAGCTCTTGAGCTCGGCGCCGGCGCTGAAGAATCGATCGCCCTTGCCGGTGATGACCGCCGCGCGCACGGCGGGATTGCGGTCGAGCTCGCCGATGGTGCGGCCGAGCGCCTCGAGGTCCGCGGCGGTGAAGGTGTTCGCGGGCGGATTGTCCAGCGTGAGCACCGCGACGCCGCGGTCCAGCCGAAGGTCGATCATGGGGCGCTCCCGAGCAGGTCGATGATCGCGGAGAAGTCCTTGCCGCCCAGCCCCTTGGCGCTCGCCATCTGATAGAGCTGCTGCGCGAGCGCGCCGAGCGGAACGGTCTGTTTCGCCTGGCGGGCCGCCTCGGTCGCGAGGCCCAGGTCCTTCGCCATCAGGTGCGTGGCGAACCCGCCGGAGTAGCCGCGCGCCGCGGGCACGTCGGCCATCACGCCGGGGAAGGGATTGTAGGTGTCCGAGCTCCAGCAGCGGCCGCTCGAGCTGTTGATGACGCCGGCGAGCACCTTGGGGTCGATGCCGAGCGCGTGGCCGAGGTTCATCGCCTCGGCGACCCCGATCATCGAGATACCGAGCAGCAGGTTGTTGCAGATCTTGGCCGTCTGCCCCGTGCCGCTCGGTCCGCAGTGCACGATGTTCCTGCCCATGAGCGCGAGCACCGGCTTGATGCGGTCGAACAGGGCGGCCGTGGCGCCCACCATGAAAGTGAGCGTTCCGGCCTGCGCGCCCCCCGTGCCGCCCGACACGGGCGCATCGGCCATCGGATTACCGCCCGCCGCCGCGGCGGCCGCGACTTCGCGCGCCGTGTGCGGATCGATGGTGCTCGAATCGACCAGCGGCACGCCGGGCGCGGCGCCGGCGAGCACCCCGTCCTCGCCGAGATAGACGGCCCGCACCTGGGGCGAGGAGGGCAGCATGGTGATCACCAACTCGGCGCGCGACACGGCCTCGCGCACGGAGGCCGCCGACTGCGCGCCGGCCGCCACCGCCGCCGCGACGTTGGCCGCGACCAGATCGAACACGGCGAGGGAATGCCCGCCCTTCAGGAGATTGCGCGCCATGGGCGCGCCCATCTGCCCGAGTCCGATGAAGGCGATCCTCATTTGAGGCTGATGGTGGTGTTGACTCCGGCGGTGGTGGCGCCGTCCTCGAACCAGCGGGCCGTCACCGTCTTGGTCTGGGTGTAGAACTGCACCACCTGCTTGCCGTACGGGCCGAGATCGCCGAGCTTGGAGCCGCGCGACCCGGTGAAGCTGAAGTAGGGCACCGGCACCGGGATCGGCACGTTGCTGCCGACCTGGCCGACGTCGATCTCGTTCTGGAAGCGGCGCGCCGCGGCGCCGCTCTGGGTGAAGATGCCGGTTCCGTTGCCGAACGGATTGCGGTTGACCAGGGCGATGGCCTCGTCGAGCGACGCGGCGCTCATGATGCACATCACCGGCCCGAAGATCTCCTGGGTGTAGATCTTCATCGACGGCGTGACGCCCGAGAATATCGTCGGGCCGACGAAGTTGCCCTTCTCGTAACCGCCCACCTTGAGGTCGCGGCCGTCGAGCTCGAGCCTCGCCCCTTCGCGCACGCCGTCCTCGATCAAACCGAGCACGCGCTGCCGCGCGGTCTTGGAGATCAGCGGGCCGAGATCGGCGCCCTTCTCGCAGCCCGCGTTGACCTTGAGGGTCCTCGCCTTGGCGACGAGGTCGGGGATCCAGGCGCGCGCCTCGCCGACCAGCACCGCGACCGAGATGGCCATGCAGCGCTGCCCGGCGGCGCCGAAGGTGGCGCCCACCAGGGCGTTCAGCGTCTGCTCCTTGCTGGCGTCGGGCATCACCACGGCGTGGTTCTTGGCGCCCATCATGCACTGCACGCGCTTGCCATGCCGGGAAGCGAGATCGTGCACGTGCGTGCCGACGGCGGTCGAACCGACGAAGGACACGGCCGCGACGTCCGGATGCGAGCACAGCGCCTCGACCGACTGTTTGCCGCCGTGCACGATGTTGAGCACGCCGGGCGGCAGGCCGGCGGCCTGCGCGAGCTCCGCGAGCAGCATGGGAGTGAGCGGGTCCTGCTCCGACGGCTTGAGCACGAAGGTGTTGCCGCAGACGACGGCCATCGGGAACATCCACAGAGGGATCATGGCCGGGAAATTGAACGGGCTGATGCCCACGCAGACGCCGATCGGCTGGCGCAGGCTATAGGTGTCGACGCCGCCCGCGACGTTCTCGGCGAATTCGCCGAGCTGCAGGCTGCCGACGGAGCAGGCGTGCTCGACGACCTCGAGGCCCCGGAACACGTCACCCTCGGCGTCGGCCAGGGTCTTGCCCTGTTCGGCGCTCAGGGTCTCGGCGATGCGGCTCATGTGCTCGCGCACCAGCGCCTGGAGCTTCAGCATCACGCGCGCGCGCGCCGCGATCGGCGTGTTCCGCCAGGTCTTGTAGGCCGTCTTGGCGGCCGCGACCGCGGCCTCGACCTCCTCGGGCGTGGCGAATGGCACCTGCGCGAGCACCTCCTGGGTCGCCGGATTGACCACGTCGTGCCATTCGCGCGACTTCGATTCGACGAACTGGCCGTTGATCAGCATCTTGACGCTCGGCGGTCGGCCGGTCTGTACGGCGGGTGTGCTCATGCGCTGTCTCCTCGAGTGATCAGGTCCCGCGCGATCAGCAGACGCTGGATCTCGCTGGTGCCCTCGTATATCTGCGTGATGCGCGCATCACGGTAGCATCGCTCCACGGGGTAGTCCTCCAGGTAACCGTAACCGCCGTGGATCTGAATGGCCTTGGAGCAGACCCGTTCGGCCTGCTCGGAGGCGTATAGTTTAGCCTGAGAGGCCTCCGAGAGGCAGGGCAGGCCGAGACTGCGCAGGCGCGCCGCGTGATGGGTGAGCAGGCGCGCCGCGTTGATCGAGGTGTGCATGTCCGCGAGCAGGTCGGAGATGCTGCCGAATTCCGCGATCGTCCGGCCGAACTGGCGGCGGGTCTTGGCGTAGGCGAGCGCCGCCTCGAAGGCGGCGCGGGCGATCCCGACCGCCTGGGCGGCGATGCCGATGCGGCCGCCCTCGAGGTTCGACAGCGCGATGGCGAGGCCCTTGCCGCGGGGCCCGAGCAGGGCGTCGGCCGGTACCCGGCAGTTCTGCAGGGCGATGGCGCACGTGTCGGAGCCGCGGATGCCGAGCTTGTGCTCCATGCGCCCGACCACGAAGCCGGGCGAGTCGGTCGGCACCAGGAAGGCCGAGATGCCCTTCTTGCCGAGCTCGGGGTCGGTGACCGCGAGCACCACGGCCACCTTCGCTCGCCGGCCGTTGGTGACGAACTGCTTGGCGCCGTCGAGCACCCAGCCGGCCTCGCCGAGCACCGCGCGGGTCTTGATCTCGTGCGCCGCCGAGCCGGCCTGGGGTTCGGTCAGGCAGAAGCAGCCGATCGAGCGGCCCTGCGCCATGTCGCGCAGGTGGCGGCGCTTCTGCGCCTCGCTGCCGAAGTGCAGGACCGGGCCGCAGCCCACCGAATTGTGCACGCTCATCAGCGCCGCCGTCGCCGCGCAGCCGGCGGCCACCTCCTCGACCGCCAGGGCGTACGCGAGGTAGTCGGTGTACGACCCGCCCCACTCCTCGGGCACGGTCATGCCGAGCAGGCCGAGCTCGCCCATCCGGGCGATCACTTCGTCGTCGATCCAGCCCTCCCGATCCCAGCGGGCGGCATTGGGCGCGAGCTGCTCGCGCGCGAACGCGCGCGCCGCGTCGCGAATCATGCGCTGCTCTTCCGTGTAGAGGTCCTGGGTCATGGGTCGCGCGATCCCGCATTGCGATGACGTGGCGTAGACTATAGGGGCTCGGCATCGGCAGGCCGGTGCCCAAAACCTTCAACATGCGTGAGCGAAAATGCAACATGGCACCGGCGCTGCGTCGCGGGCCGGCCTGATCGAGGCGCCGCGTTCGGCCGAGCCCGGCACGATCGCCATCGGCTTCGTGGCGGCGGCGCTCGAGAGCGTGCGCGACCGCCGCCTGGATGCGGATGCGCTGCTCGAGGCGGTGGGCCTGTCGCCGCGCCTGCTCGACTCGCCGCAGGCGCGCGTGTCCGCCCGGCAGTACGGGCGGTTGTGGCGCCTGGTGGCGCACACGCTGGACGACGAGTTCTTCGGCTGCGACTCGCGGCGCATGAAGAGCGGCAGCTTCGCCATGCTGTGCCACTCGGTGCTCGGCTGCCGCACGCTCGAGCGTGCGCTCGAGCGGAGCCTCAGGTTCTACGCCATCATCCTCGACGACGTCGGCGGCGCGCTCGAGAGGAGCGGGCCGCGCGCGCGGCTCGTCCTGACCCAACGGGCCGCGGCGGCGCCCAAGCCCTTCGCGCACGAGGTGCTGCTCACGCTGCTGCACGGGCTCTCCTGCTGGCTGGTCGGGCGGCGCATTGCGATCCTCGGCGCCGAGTTCGCCTACCCCGAGCCCGTGCACGGCGCCGAGTACCGGATCATGTACTGCACCGACCTGGCGTTCTCCCGGCCGCGCACCGCCATCGAGTTCGACGCCGGCCACCTCGGGCTGCCCATCGTGCAGAACGAGCGCACGGTCAAGGAGTTCCTGCGCAATGCGCCGGAGAACATCCTGGTGAAATACAAGAACCGCAGCAGCCTCACCGCGCGCATCCGCCGCCGGCTCCGCCAGGTG
>JAJXZV010000001.1 GCA_021779875.1 Pseudomonadota bacterium | reverse complement strand
GCGCCCGGTGGCGCCCGCCGCGCCCGCATCGGCCGACGCCGGGGTGCTGCGCTTCGTCGTGTACGGCGACACGCGATTCACCGATGCGGCCGAGACCGAGGCGAGTTCGCCGGCCGCCCGCCGGGCCTTGGTCGCCCAAATCGCCGAGGAGCGGCCCGCCGCCCTGTTCATCGACGGGGATCTGCCGTGGCACGGCGTCGACGCCGACTACGCGCAATACCGCGAGGAGACCGGCCTGTGGCGCGAGCGGGGCATCCCCGTGCACCCGGCCCTCGGCAACCATGAATTCGCGAACTGCGCCGAGGCCGATTGCCTCGAGCGCTGGTGGCGGACCTTCCCCGAATTGCGCGGCCGGCGCTGGTACGCGCTCGATCTCGGCCCGCGGCTCGCGGCGATCATCCTGGACAGCACCGCCTCGCTGATGCCGGGCGCGGAGCAGCGCGCCTGGCTGGAGGCCCGGATCGGCGCCCTGAGCGCGCAGACGCGCTTCGTGCTGATCGTGCTGCATCACCCGCCGGTGGCGGACCTGCAGATCGGTCCCGCCGCCAGCCACAATCCCCGGCCGAACGAGCGGGCGCTGGCCGAGTACCTCGAGGCGGCGGCGGCGCGTTCCGGCGCACACTTCGTGGTGGTCGCCGGCCACGTGCACAACTACGAGCGTTTCCTGCGCGGCGGCGTGACCTATCTCGTCTCCGGCGGCGGCGGCGCCCATCCGTACCCCGTGATGCGCGGCGCCGACGACCTGTACCAGGGCTCCGGCTTCACGAATTTCCACTACCTGCGGTTCGAACTGCGCGGCGACGCCCTGACCGGCGAGATGGTCCGCCTCGACCTGCCGGGAGGGGGCGCCGCGCCGCGTTGGGAAGTCCGCGACCGGTTCTCCGTCCCGTGACCTTCGGGCCGTGGAATCCGGGCATCCACTCGCAGATTCCGGCCGAGCTCAAACCGCTGTGCACGGTCTTCCGCCCCGAGCACGTCTTCACCAGCTTCGCGGTCGCCCAGGAACTGCACGGCCTGACGGGACTCGCGCCGAGCGAGCTGGTCGCGTTCCGGCCGCGGCGGTTGGTGTTGCACGAGTTGTTGATCCGGGTGACGGCGGACTTCGAGGTGCCCGATGGATCGCGCATCGAGGATCTGGGCATCAACTTCCGCGAGATCACGGGGCTCCTGCTGGCCCGTTATCTCGAGCCCCGGATGGATTCGCTGGTGGCGGTGTTCGAGGAGGCGCGCCGCGAGCTGGCGCTGGCGGTGCAATCGGCCCTCGCGCGCATCATCGCGGCCGGCGAGCCCGCCGCCGAGGCCCCGGCCGGCGGCCTGTTGACCCGCTTTCGGCGCCGTCCGGCCGCGGCGCGCACCGCGACCGAGGACGGCGCCTGGGGGCTGCCGGAAATCGCCGAATGCGAGCGGCTGGCGGCCGATGCCGACGACGGCCTGGACGGGCTGGTGTACCGGACGCTGATGAGGGTGATGTCGGCGCTGTTCACCACGAACGGCCGCGCCTGGGGTACACGGGCACAGATCGTCGCGCTGACCACCGACATCGCCGGCAACGCGCACGGCGGCGACGCGCTGGGCCGCGCCGTGGAGCCGCTGCTGCTCGAGGCGGCGGCGAAGGAGGGCTACCGCCTGCTGCCGCGGCAGGAATTACCGGTGGTCATCAATACCAAGGGACCCTCGGCGTCGGGCAAGAGCACCCTGCGGCCCCTGCAGAAGAAGCTCGCGGGCGACATCGGCCTGTCGTGGCGGGATTTCGCGCTGATCAGTCCGGACATCTGGCGCAAGCAGCTGTTGGATTACGGCTCGCTCGGCGACTCGTACAAGTACGCGGGGGCGTTCACGGGCGACGAGCTGCAGATCGTCGACCACAAGCTCGACCGCTACATGGCGGCCAAGAATCGGCGCGTCGGCATGTCGCACCTGCTGATCGACCGGTTTCGCTTCGACAGCTTCGCGCCCGATTCGACCGAGGCGGGCAGCAATCTGCTGACCCGGTTCGGTCACACGGTGTTCCTGTTCTTCATGATCACGGCGCCGGAGCTGCTGGTCGAGCGCGCCTGGAATCGCGGGCTCGCGGTCGGCCGTTACAAGGCGGTGGACGATACCCTCGCGCACGCGGTGGAGGCCTACTCCGGCATGCCCGACGTGTTCTTCACCTGGATCCGCAGGGCCGACAAGCTCATCCGGTTCGAATTCCTGGACAACAGCGTCCGTCTCGGGGAGGCGCCGCGCACCGTCGCGTTCGGCGACAACCGGTCCTTCCACCTGCTCGATCCCAAGTGCATCCTGGACGTGGAGCGCCACGCCCGGGTCGACGTGAATGCGACCGACCCCCAAGGGCTGCATCCGCGGCCGGAGCTCCTGGCGCCGGAGCTGAACATGGGCGTGCTGCGACGCTGCGTCCAGGAGTTCCCCCGGGTCACCTTCGCGACGCGGGCGACCGGCCGCATCTACCTCGAGATCGAATCGGGCGCGGTACGGTTCGTCGATGCGGACGAGCTTCGCCGCGCGGCCACCGATCCGGACACGCTCGCGAGCATCCGGGCGGTGGCACCGGGGGCGCTGACGGCCGCGCCGGCGGGCCCGGCCGGCCCGCGCCACCTTCAGTCGGAGGACGAGGCCGTGATCCCGACGCTCGGGCTCTGGGGCGAAGCGCCGTCCGGCGCGCCCCGTTAGTCGAGAAAGTCGCAGTTCGCGGCGACGTGGGCGGCCAGATCGAGCGTGTGCTGCCGGGTCAGCCGTTCGGCTTCCTCGGTGTCGCGCCGCTCCAGCGCCTCGATGATCTTCAGATGCTCGACGATGGATTTCGCCGCCCGGTCGCTCTGCGTGATCGTGGCCCGGCGAATGGCGCGCACGTGGATCAGCAGATTCCGGGTGGCGTCGATGATGGTCTGCGACCCGCCGAGGGCGATCACCGCGGTGTGGAAGGCGATGTTCGCGTCCGAGTACTCGAACAGGTGCTCGCTCGGGGAGGAGTTCTGGAATTCGTCGAACAGGTGCCGAAGCTTGGCGATCTCTTCGTCGCTGGCATTCTGCGTCGCGAGCCGCGCGGCCATGGATTCGAGCGCGGCCCACATCTGGATCATCTCGATGATCTCGCGCTTCGATTTGCGCACGATGTAGATGCCGCGCCGCGGAATCGTGCGGATGAAGCCTTCCTGCTCGAGCACCGACAAGGCTTCGCGAATGGGGGTGCGGCTCACGCCCAGCGCATTGGTCAGCTGGCGCTCGTCCAGCCGCAGCTCCTGCTTCGGATCATAGATGTCCGTGTCGGCGATGGCGCCCTTCAGGAGGGCGTAGGCCTGATCCCGCAGGCTCATGGGGTTGAGCGGCGCGAGCGCCAAAGGCGCTCCGCCGGTGGCTCGCTGAAGGATGTTGGCCGTCGTGCTCATGAGGTTCTCCCGAGTCGTCCTGGCTCGCCTCTGTCCAGGTGCCTTATATATCAAGAACTATCCCATCGTCGGCAGGCAAGATTCAAGCCATCGATGGGTGAAATTCAGGCGCCCTGGACCCCCCACCCCTGAAGGCCGCTCGCGGCCACCTTACCCGACGGCGTGCCGTCGAAGCGGGTATCGTTGCCCAGAGCCGCATAGCGGCCGTGGCGCGATCCAAAGGCCCCGAGCGAACCGGGAAGCCAGGAATACAGCGTAATCGCGGCGACGGCATATACGGAAATCCCGAGTAGGGAGAACAGGATGACGGTGAAGCTCATGATGCGGTCCTCAAGAAGTGGCAGCCCCGGGTGGCGGCTCATCGGTCTGCCGAGCAGACCCTGGCCGAAGTCGCCCCCCAGGGGAATTGCGGATGGCGACCTGTAGATATACTAGGTGTGAGATATCACGCCTGGGTTGATATAAAGTCCCCACCCATGAAGATTCTCTCATCCACGAGCATGAATTCTGATCACCTGTCGCCGTATTGACAGTCATTTTCTCATTCATATACGGTATACCAACAAGAAACATGAAGCGCTTGTCAGGTTACGAGCGCTCGGCTGGGCCTTTGCAGGTCAAGGTGGGGGAAATGATGGGTGGGCCGTCCAGGCACAACCGCAGGGTCGATGGAATCCGCTTCGTTCACGCCGGCTCGCGTGCATGAGCGCATTGGCCGTATCTTCGCCACACCTCGTCGGGGGCGGGTCGCACGGACCCGATCCCCGGCCGTGGTCGAGCCGCTCGTCTCTCTGTAGTTCCGTGGCCTCCGTTTTCACTCTCGGGCTCGTGCCCGTCATGCCGACCAGACCGTGCGATTAAATCCTCAGGGGAGTCAAATGAATACTTCAGCCAGTCCGAATCAATCCAAATCGCTGCTCGCCAATCCATGGATGCAATTGTTCATTGGCGTGCTCTGCATGGCCTGCGTGGCCAACCTGCAGTACGGATGGACCCTGTTCGTCAATCCCATCGATGCGAAGTACCACTGGGGACGCGCCGCGATCCAGGTGGCCTTCAGCACCTTCGTGCTGATCGAGACCTGGCTGATTCCGGTCGAGGGATATCTGGTCGACAAGTATGGTCCGCGCGGCGTGGTGCTCGGCGGCGGCGTGCTGGTCGGGCTCGCCTGGGTGATCAATTCGTATGCGACCACGCTCGGCGTGCTGTATTTCGCGGCCGCTCTCGGCGGCATCGGCACCGGCTGCGTGTACGGGACCTGCGTGGGCAACGCCCTCAAGTGGTTCCCGGGACGGCGCGGCATCGCCGCCGGCATCACGGCCGCGGGCTTCGGCGCGGGCGCCGCGCTCAGCATCCAGCCGATCTCGCACATGATCAACTCGTCGGGCTATGAACAGGCGTTCTTCGTCTTCGGCCTCATCCAGGGCGGCATCGTCATCGTGCTGTCGTTCCTGCTGCTGGTGGCCCCGGAGAACCTGGCCGCCGTCAAGGTGAAGGCCAACCAGACCGCCTATGGCTATACGCCGGCGGAAGTGCTGCGCAGCCCGGTGTTCTACGTGCTGTACATCATGTTCGTGCTGATCGCCGCGGGCGGCCTGACCATGGCGGCCTCCATGGCGCCGATCGCCAAGGACCTCAAGATCGAGAAGATACCGGTGGAAATGCTCGGCATGGCGATGCCGGCGCTGGTGTTCGCCCTGACGCTCAACCGCATCTTCGACGGCGTCGGCCGGCCCTTCTTCGGCTGGCTGTCGGATCACATCGGCCGCGAGTACACCATGGCCATCGCCTTCTTCGTCGGCGCGGCCTGCCTGTTCACCCTCAGTCAATCGGGCTCCAACCCGGTGGTGTTCGTGCTGGTGACCGCCCTGTACTTCGGCGTGTACGGCGAGATCTTCAGCCTGTTCCCCGCCACCCAGGGCGACACCTTCGGCTCCAAGTTCGCGGCCTCGAACGCCGGCATGCTGTACACCGCCAAGGGCACGGGTTCGCTGCTGGTGCCCATCGCCGCCGGCATCGCGAAGACGCACGGCTGGGGTTCGGTGTTCTCCCTGTTCGTGTCCTGCAACGTGATCGCGGGGTTGATGGCCCTGTTCGTGCTCAAGCCGATGCGCATCAAGCACTTCGCGAAAACGCGCGAGGTCTCGGGCGCCGCGCCGGGCGCGGTCGCGGGCACCCGCACCACCTGATTCTCGAGGCAGCTACCATCCTCGGTGGACCCCCATCGGCCGGCCTGGCGACAGGCCGGCCGATGACCGGTCCCGGAGCCGATCGGTCAAACAGCAGTCGGAGGAAACATGGCAACCGCTAATCCCGTTTCGAACCCGCCGAAGTCGAGCACGGCCGACGACACCCTGCAGCGCAAGAGCCGCGACGCGGGCGTGGTTTCCGGCGGCCACCTGGTCGCGAAGGCGCTGAAGAACGAAGGCGTCGACACGATTTTCACGCTGTGCGGCGGCCACATCATCGACATCTACGACGGCTGCGTCGACGAGGGCATCCGCATCATCGACGTGCGCCACGAGCAGGTCGCGGCGCATGCCGCCGACGGCTACGCACGCCAGACCGGCAAGCTCGGCTGCGTGGTCACCACCGCCGGCCCCGGCTGCACCAATGCCATGACCGGCATCGCCACCGCGTTCCGCTCCGAGAGCCCGATTCTGCACATCGGCGGTCAGGGAAGCTTGAGCCAGCACAAGATGGGCTCGCTGCAGGACCTGCCGCACGTCGACATGATGAGTCCGATCACCAAGTTCGCCGCCTCCATACCGAGCACCGAACGGGTCGCCGACATGGTGTCGATGGCGGCGCGTGAAGCGTTCAACGGCGCACCCGGGCCCGTGTATCTCGAAATACCGCGCGACGTGCTCGATCGCGAAGTCGACCTCGCCAAGGCGGTGATTCCGCAGCCCGGCAAATACCGGGCCTCCACCCATTCGATCGGCGACCCGGCCGACATCGAGAGGCTCGCCGATCTGCTGGTCAACTCCGAGCGCCCCGCGGTTCTCTACGGGCAGCAGGTCTGGACCGCGCGCGGGCACGAGGAGGCCATCGCGCTGCTGCGCGGCCTCGACGTTCCGGGCTATTTCAACGGCGCCAGCCGCGGCCTGCTGCCGCCGGGCGACCCGCACCATTTCGATCGCACGCGTTCGCAGGCGTTTGCGAGCGCCGACCTGCTGATCATCGTCGGCACGCCGTTCGACTTTCGCATGGGCTACGGCAAGCGCATCAGCAAGGAGCTCAAGCTGGTGCAGATCGACATGGACTACCGCACCGTGGGCAAGAACCGCGACATCGATCTCGGTCTGGTCGGCCACCCCGGCGCCATTCTCGGCGCCGTCCTGAAGGCCGCCTCCGGGCGCCTGAAGAACGACAAGCGGCAGCTGCGCAAGCAGTGGCTGAAGCAACTCACCGACGCGGAGGGCGCCGCCACCGAGAAGCTCATGCCGCTGTTCAAGTCGAACAACACGCCGATCCATCCGTACCGCGTCGCCTGGGAGCTCAACGAGTTCCTGCGCGACGACACGATCTACATCGGCGACGGCGGCGACGTCGTGACCATCTCCGCGCAGGCTGTGCGGCCGCGCCGCCCCGGTCAGTGGATGGACCCGGGGGCGCTCGGCTCGCTCGGAGTGGGCACCGGCTTCGCGCTCGCGGCGGGCCTCGCCAACCCGGCCAAGGAAGTGCTGTGCTACTACGGCGACGGTTCGTTCGGCATGACTGCCTTCGACATGGAGACCGCCAACCGCTTCGGCGTGCCGTACCTGGCGGTGGTCGGCAACAACTCGGCGATGAACCAGATCCGCTACGGGCAGCTCGCCAAGTACGGCGAGCAGCGCGGCAACGTCGGCAACCTCCTGGGCGACGTGCCCTTCGGCAGGTTCGCCGAGATGCTCGGCGGCCACGGCGAGGAGGTGCGCGACCCGGCGCAGATCGGCCCGGCGTTGCAACGGGCGCGCGAGGCGGTGCAGAAGCTGCGCCGCTGCGCCGTGGTGAATGTCTGGGTGGACCCGCGCGAGTACGCGCCGGGCACCAAGAACCAGACGATGTACAAGTGATCCGCGACGGGGGGATGACACGATGAGCAAGGCATTGGATGGGGTGCGGATCCTGGACTTCACGCACGTGCAGTCGGGACCCACGTGCACGCAGCTGCTCGCCTGGTTCGGCGCCGACGTGATCAAGGTGGAGAAGGCCGGGGCCGGGGACATCACGCGCGAGCAGCTGCGCGACATCCCGGGCGTCGACAGCCTCTACTTCACCATGTTGAACCACAACAAGCGCTCCGTGACGCTCGACACCAAGAGCGAGCAGGGCAAGCGGGTGCTCGAGCGGCTGGTCAAGCACTGCGACGTGCTGGTCGAGAATTTCGCTCCGGGCGCGCTCGATCGCATGGGCTTCACCTGGGAGCGCATCCAGGAGCTCAATCCGCGCATGATCGTCGCTTCCGTGAAGGGTTTCGGCCCCGGCCCGTACGAGGACTGCAAGGTCTATGAGAACGTGG
>JAJXZV010000294.1 GCA_021779875.1 Pseudomonadota bacterium | reverse complement strand
GCGCGGCTTTCGACGGCAGGGACAGCCAGTTGAATACCACCGACGAGCCGAACGAATTCAGCACCTGCTGAAAGTGCAGGACCTCGGCGCCGCCGCTGTACCTCGAGAATCGCTTTGCGCGCTGGCGATTCACGACTCCGTCCGCCCGGGTGCGCAGCCAGTACTTCACCGGACTCGGCGATCGGTAGTAGCCGACGTGCGGAAATTCGAAGAACTCGCAGCGGCGGTCCTGGAACAGACGGTTCACCTCCATCGGATCGCCGCAGCCGCAATTGGTCGCGATGATGCCGACCTCGTGGCCCGCTCTCTCGAGCGCCTCGCGCAACGCGCGCGAGTAATCGCCGAACGACGTGGCAAACCAACAGGAAAGAATTTTTATGTCCACGCACTGCACTCCCACGAGCAAGATCCTTGTGGCGCGATCGGCGCATGCTCCGCGCGGGACGATGCATCAATTCGTGGAATACCGCAATTTCACGGGAAAAATGGTTCTCGTTTCGATTCCCCCGCGCATGGACCGCCCGGTCACGGCGCCGGACTGGCGCAGCACTTCTTGAACTTCCTGCCGCTCCCGCATGGGCAAAGGTCGTTCCGTCCCACCTTGGGATCGGATCGCCGAAACGTCTCGACCTCCGCGACCGCCCGAGCATCCACCGCCCGGTCGTAGGCCGCCGCGGCGTCCGCCGGCGGCCGCCGCCGGAAATGCCGGTACGCCCGCGCAAACCCCACCGCCATCGACTTGAGCACGTCGTCCTGCAAGTCGGGGGTCACCGGCTCCTGGGGCCATTCGGGGTCGCCGTCGCCCGCCATCAGCGGGATGACGAAGAGGTCGTTCTCGTCTTCATCGTCGAACAACTCACCCCAGCCATCGGGAGCGAGGTCGACCCCGGTCATGAACCCGTAGGCCCACTCGCGCCCCGGCAGTTCGCCCGGCGCCACCTCGTATACGTACGGCAGGTGGACGGACTCCCGCTCGGCATCCGCGATGATCGAATTCCAATACTTCATGAGCAGCGACATCGTCGCCTGCGCATCCTCCTCGTCCGCGAAGGCGACGCCGCCCTCGGGCGGTTCGCCCAGGATGACGGGCAGGTAGGCGCCGGGCGGCACCTGCGAGGGGCTCGCGATCAGCGCGCAAAAGAGTCCATCCACTCCCTCCAAGCTCAACGCATCCGGATGGTCGTTGGCATCCAATCGCTCGGCGAGCCGATCGATTTCGTCGGGGGAGAGGGCGGTGCTCGAAGGCAGGTTCATGGAGAACCGAGTATACCGCCGCGCCTTCGTGCGTGCGGCCGCGCTTCTCGGGCGGTGTATTCGCGGCGAATCTGGCGTAACGTGGCGAGCACCTTGGCAGCGGCGGCGTGGCGGGAGGATTGAAAGTGGTCTGTGAGGTGAACGAGGGGCGCCGCGGTGGCGGGTGATACGCGCGGCCTTGGGCGGGGATTGGGCGCCCTCTTGGGCGCCGAACCGCGGGTGAGCGCGAGCCGCGGCGGCGGTCGGCTGCCGTTGTCCTTCATGCAGCCGGGTTCCTTTCAGCCGCGCCGGGAGATGCATCGCGAGGCGCTCGAGGAACTCGCGGCGTCGATCAAGGCCAATGGCGTCATTCAGCCGATCGTGGTGCGGCCGCGGCCGGTGGGCGCTGCCGGAGAGGCCAAATACGAGATCGTCGCGGGGGAGAGACGCTGGCAGGCCGCGAAGCTCGCGGGACTTTCGGATATCCCGGTCATACTTCGGGAGTTGACCGACGGCCAGGCGGTCGCGGTGGCGCTGATCGAGAACATTCAGCGCGAGGAGCTGACGCCGGTCGAGGAGGCCAGGGCGCTCGAGCGATTGATCGGCGAATTCGGGCTGACCCACGCGCAGGTCGCGGATTCGGTCGGGCGGTCGCGGGCGGCGGTGACGAATCTCATCCGGCTGTTGGACCTGCCCGATGAGCTGCTCGTGCTGATCGATTCGAAGGTGCTTTCCATGGGACATGCGCGGGCGCTGCTGGGGCTCGAGAGCGACGAACAGCGGGTGCGCGTGGGGCGGATGGTGGCCGAGCGGGGTTTGTCGGTGCGCAAGACCGAGGAACTCGTGCGGCGCGCGCTGAGCGGGGAAGGGACTCGAGGGGCCGCGGCGCCGCGTCGGCGGGCGGCGGCGAAGGAGATCTTGAGGGCACCGGGTGTGCGGGTGGAGCTGCAGCCGAAGGCGCGCGGGGCGGCCCGGATCGTCGTCGAGGTCTCGGATGCGGTTGCCCGGGATGCCGTCATCGAAGCCATCAGGAAGGGCGTGGAGCCGTCGTGATGAAGTGGCGCGAAGCGTTTCTCGATCCGCTGCGGGGCAAGGCCTCGCTATCCCGGGTCGTTTGGGGCTACGGGTTGTTGGGATCGGTCCTCGTCTCGGCCCTGGGCGTGTTCATCGATCCGGGCAACGAAGCGGCGCGACGCGGCTACGCGTTGTTCGGGCTGCTGTACGGCGTCTACGTGAGTGTCGCTCTGTATCAGTGCGCGCGGCAGCGCCGGTCGGCGCTGGGCAGGGCGGTGCTGCGAGCGTCCGCGGTGCTGTCGCTGCTGCTGGTTCTGGTGATGGGTTACTTGGACTATACGGGCGCGCTGAGCCTGGTGCTCATCGGTACCCAGTAAGAGGACGCCGGTCTTGCCAAAGACGGATAAATTAGATAAGTATCAATCTGCTAGGAATTTTTCATAAAGTAATTAAAACAATTCTCGGGAGACTGTCCATGCCATACGTAAGATTTCGTGTGCTGGTCCTGATCTGGGCACTCGTCGGCGTCTGCGGCCCAACCTCGGCGCAACAGCCTTCGGATGTAGCCAAGGCGCCGGCCGCCGATGGGGCGAGCGACGCAGCGGCTGTTGTGGCGGCCAGGACGGCGGATCTTCGCAAGAAGGCGGCGCAGCACGGCTATCGCACCCGGGTCAAGGACGGGATCACTTCATTTTGTCGAGCCGGCGCCACGCTAGGCAGCCGTTTCGTCACGGAAAAGTGCATGAACGAAGATCAATTCGCGCTGACGCTGCTGCGGGAGGATCAGCAGCGGGACCAACTGCGGATCACCGGAGCCTGTGGCGGCATCGTCTGCGGCGGTTTGAAGTAGCAAGACCGGATCACGACTTCTTCGGACTGACCGGCTTGAGCGGCCGGCGCGGCGTCGAATCGCCCCCGAGCGTCGCCGCCGTACGGCTCGCAACCTTTTTCCCCGCGCTCCGCACCTACCGAGGCAATGCTGCTCATCCTCGCGCAGCAGGAGGTGTCGGCTCATGGGCATACAACGATCGATTTCCCTCGCGGGCTTGCGCATCGCGCTGGCGGCCGGCGCGGCCTGCCTCGGCGCCTGCGGCGGCTATGGTTCGAACAGCTACGGCATGAATCCGCCCACGACCAAGACCATCTCAGGCGCCATTCTGCCCACGCTCGCGACCATCATGACCATCGGTTCGACCCTCGACCCGACCGAGAAGGGCGGCAACCCCTATGGCTTGACGCTCGCCACCGCGACCGCTGGGCTGCTCACGGCTGGCGATCTGGTGGTCTGCAACTTCAACGATGGCGCGACCAACACCCAGGGCTTGGGCACCACCGTGATCGGCCTGCATCCGCTCGCGGGCGCGACCCCCTATCGGATCGCCCAGTCGAATCAATTGCTCGGCTGCTCGGCGCTCGCGAGCCTCGCCGATGGCAGCATCGTGGCCGCCGCCAGCCAGGCGAACGCCGCCGTGCTGGTGGCGCCCTCGGGCGCGCTCACGGCGCCGTTCGCCTCCGATACCTTCGCCGAGCCGTGGGGCGTGGTCGCGGCGAGCCACGGCGGTGCCGAGGCGGTCTACCTGTCGAACGCGCAGACCGGCGCCATCGATCGGATCACCATCGCGAGCGGCGCGCAGACGGCCTTCACCGAGATCGCGAGCGGCTTCAGCACGAATCAAGGAGTGCCCGGGTCGATCTCGGCACCGGCCGG
The DNA here is from genome assembly GCA_021779875.1 of Pseudomonadota bacterium. Lineage (GTDB taxonomy): Bacteria > Pseudomonadota > Gammaproteobacteria > Steroidobacterales > Steroidobacteraceae > Bog-1198. The sequence continues at coordinate 3,976 of JAJXZV010000294.1, read as the reverse complement.
ACTGACGTACGACGCCGCGAGCGACACCCTGTACGTGGTGGACACCAACGCCAATCGGGTGGTCGCGCTGGCCGGCGTCTCGGCCATCGGCGTCGACGGCGTGGTCGTGGCTGGCACCGGCTTCACCGGTCCGAGCGCCGCCGCCGCGAAGGTCATTGCGTCGGGTTCACCCTTGAATGGCCCGATCAGCGCCGCCCTGCTGGTCAACGGCGATCTCGTGGTCGGCAATACGCTCGATCCGAGCGGCACGAATTTGCTGGTGGAGATCTCGCCGACCGCCGGCGTCGTGGCGACCAAGAACGTCGATACGGGCGCGGGCGGCGCGCTGTTCGGCATCGTCGCGGTACCCAAGACCATCACGACGATGAGTTCCTATGGTACGACCTCGACGCTGACCAACGTCATCTACTTCAATGACGACAACGACAATACCGTCAAGTTGCTCGCTCAATGAGGGGCGGCGGTCGCGGGGCAGGCGCCCGCGGCGCGCAGCTGCGCGAGCGCGGCGCAGACGTTGATCGAGCCGCCCTGCGCGGGGTCGGCGCTGGTGCTCGTCAACAGGGCGCGTATGTTCGCGGCGGCGAGATGAGGACGAACGGCGAGCAGCAGGGCGACGGAGCCGGTCACGTGCGCGGTCGCCAGCGACGAGCCGCTGATGAAGTCGTAGTGCCCGCCCGGCGTGAGGGTGAGCACTTCCCGTCCCGGGGCGCGCAGCGGCCCCGCGCGCGCGGCGCTCTCGGCGGAGGCGACTCCGAGGACCCCGGGGATGCCCGCGGGGAACCCGCCCGGGTCGCCGTCCCGGCCGATGGCGCCGATCACCACGATCCCGCGGCTCATGGCGAGCATCACGAGCTGCGACAGCAGCGGGTCGGGCGGTCCCCCGAGGCTCAAATTGATGGCGTTGGCGCCGAATTCTATGGCGGCGGCGAGGGCCTTGGCCAGGGTGAAGGAATTGCAGTTCGCGGCGTCGGCCCGCGGGTCCAGCTGCCAGCAGGCCTTCAACGCGAGTATCCGCACGCCGGGAGCCACGCCGACGATGCCCTCGTGATTGTCCGCATCCGCACCGATCACGCCGGCGACCTCCGTGCCGTGGCGGTCGGCGGCGAATTGGTCGGCATCCTGATCGACGAAGTTGCGGTGGGCTTCGATCCGTCCCGCGAGGTCCGGGTGGCGCAGGTCGATACCGGTGTCGATCACCGCCACACGGACCCCTTCGCCCCGCGACCACTGCTGCGCGCGCGCGGCGTCGATGACGGCGAACCCTCGTTGCAGTCCCACGTAGGGGTCGTTATAGACGGGCGGACCCGGTCCGGACCGGGTCGCGAACGTTTGCATGGGCTGGGCGAGCGCGACCAGCGGATCCCTGTTCAGCGCGGCGAGCACCGTTTCGCGCGAACGGCCGTCGGGGATCGAGTAGACCACGCAATGCACCTTCAGGGGGCCGATGGGCCAGCCCGCCACCGCCTCGAGTCCGTGGCGCGCGGCGATCCGCCGTTCGCGCGTGTGCGCCAGGTCCCCGGCGCCGTAGGCGGCCAGGGCGTCGTAGCCGTGCAGCCCCGAGGCCGCGACGGTTGGAACGAGCGTCGCAGGGTTTGCGACCGTCACGAGGAGCAGGCGGTCCGGGGCCCCGAGCGGGTCGCTCGGCGGCGCGGCGGCATGGCGCTCGCGCGGCCCGACGCAGGCGCTCAGCCATAGCGCTGCGAGTACCGACGGAGCGATCCTCATCGGGGGGGTGCCGGCGTGGCGGCGGGCTCGGCGAAGCGCACTCCCGGATGCGCGCGCAGCGCCGCGATGAGGCGCTCGGTATCCGTGGCGGCCGCATCGGCTGGAGCGGCGCCATCCCGAACCGGCGCGAGCGAAAACACGCCCGCCGTGCTCGGCCCCTCCGTGATTCGAAGGTGCGCATCCGCGAGCAGCGCGCGCAGGTCCTCGATGCGCAGGCCCGGATCGAACACGGCTCGGATGGTCGCGGCGTCCGGGCGTGTCGCCGGGTCGGCGAGCGTGCGATAGACTGGAGCTTCGGAGCCGACGTATCGCGCACCGAGCCCGGCGCCGAGTGCGACGATGACCAGCGCTTCGGCCGCCGCCAGGGCGAGCAGGCCCGGCCGACGATTCGTGGACCGAGTCGGCACGGCCGCCGATCTCGGCGGACCGGCATCGAGCCGTGCGGCCAGCTTCGCGAACGCGGCTCCCGCCTGCTCGTCCAACGCGGGCTCACCGCCCATGGCCGCCCGCAGGCGCGTCTGTACCTGCAGTTCCGCCGCGCAGTCGCCGCACCGTGCGACGTGGTCCCAGACCCGGGCGTTTTGCTCGGCCGACGCCGTGCCGTTGACCACCCAGGGGATCCGCTCCCAGATCTCGCGATGATCCGCGAATCGATCGTCCGAATCTCGCATCATGGCTCTCCATGCGTGCAGCCGCCGAGTTGCGGCAGAACATTGCGCAGTTTCACGCGGGCGTGAAACATGCGCGCCTTCACCGTGCCCACCGAGCAATCCATGATCTGCGCGATCTCCTCGCAGGAGTGGCCCAGGTAGTAGGCGAGCTCCAGGGTGCTGCGCTGCTCGAGGGAGAGCTGCGCCAGGCCGCGTCCGACCCATTCGGCGCGTTCCTGTTCGATGGCGGGCTCGTGGGCCGCTTCCTCGCGGCCGTGGCTCGAGGCCGGGCCGGCCGGGTTGCTGCGCAGCGCCTTCAGGGCGCAGCGGTAGGCGATGCCGAAGATCCAGGTCGAGACCCGCGAGCCGCCCCGGAAATCCGCCGCCTTCTGCCAGACCACCCAGAATGCGTCGTTGACGGCATCTTCCACCACCTCGGGCCGCCGGCTCGTTCTGGCCAGGAATCGCCGCAATCGGCCGAAGTAGCGCTCGTACAGCGCTTGGAAGGCCGCGCGATCGCCGGCGGCGATCCGCTGCAGAAGGGCCGCGTCCCGATCGTCGCCGTCCGGCAGCGGACTCGCGGGTCCGGGGGATTCGGCGTTCGCGGGTTGGGTGGGGGTCATGGTTCGGTTCGATGGCGCAAGATTCTCGCGAGGTGAGTGCCCGCAGCCGCCGAAACGGTTGCATCCGCGATGCTCAATAGCGCCACAGCACGGTTCCCACCAGGTGATTCGCCGCCTGGCCGCCGCCCAGGTAGTCGCGCGCGCTGCCCGTGACGGCGATCAGGGCGAGATCGGCGCGCAGGCGGCCGTGTTCGAAGGCGAGACCGGCGCTGCCATAGCCATAACTGCTGCCGCTCGGGCGCTGGAGCCGATAGAGGCCGGCGCCGATGTTGGTGGACAGGCCGAAGGCCAGCGGTCGATGCCAGGCAAGGTCCAGCGACAGGGCGACGCGGCGCGTCTGCTGGTAGTCGCCCAGATCCACCGTCGTGTCGGGCGACACCGTGGCGGTGCAGAACCAGGTCGATCGGTAGGCGAGCGTGCTCGACAATTCCGCATAGTCGTAGTGTGCGCCGGGATTGCCGCCCGCGTAGGCGTGGTACAGCGCCGAGAACCGGGTGGTGAAATCCGCGTCGATGGCCCAGGCGTACCCGAGATAGGGGTCCAACTCCGCTCCGGTGGCCTTTTCCGGCCGAATTCGCACGCTCGAGGCCCAGAGGCCCGCGATCCATCCGTCGGGATCCAGGTAGTGCAGGTCCGCCTGCGGCGCCGGCTCGCGGCTGGTCTGGGAAGCGCCCCGATAGACGTAGTCACTGGTCAGCGCCAGGAAACCGCCCCAATCGCCAGCCGTCGCACGGCCCGCGCTCAGTGCAAGCATCAACGCGCATCGCGCGATCGCATGGTCGAACCGGTCAACAGGCACGCACTGCGCTCCGCTCCCGGATCCTCCCGCCGAGGATTTGCGATATCCGGGTCGATGGCGCGATCGTAACCCAACCGCGGGCCGCGAGGCGGCGATCACGAGGCGCCGGTCCCTCGCGCGAGCGGGTCGGAGCGGCAGCTCAGAGCGAGTGCGTCGGCGCGAGGCTGCGGCGGCGCGCT
>JAJXZV010000100.1 GCA_021779875.1 Pseudomonadota bacterium | reverse complement strand
GGATCTGCGCCCACGGCGGGTACACCATCGAGGCCATCTGGATGATGATCGAGGCGGTGATGTACGGCATCACGTTCAGGGCGAAGATCGAGAAACGCTGCAGCGCGCCGCCCGAGAACATGTTGAACATGCCGAGCAGCGTGCCGCCCTGCGTCGAGAAGAACGCCGCGAAGCGCGCCGCGTCGATGCCGGGCACCGGGATGAAGGTGCCCACACGGTAGACGACGAGCGCACCCAGCAGGAACCAGAGACGCCTGCGCATCTCGGCAAAGCGGGTCATGTCGCCGAAGACGGCGGCGTTGGTGCCGGACGTGGCCACGGGTACCCTCGTTACGCCTGCGGCGCCTCGAAGCGCCCGCCGGCCGCCTCGATCGCGGCCCTCGCGCCCTTGGTCGCCGTGACGCTCGCGTCCTTCACGGTGAAGGGCTTGGTGACCTTGCCGGAGAGGATGATCTTCACGCGCTCGGTCTGTGCCGGCACGAGATTGGCCGCGACCAGAGCGGCCAGGCTCACGTCCGCGCCCTGAACGCGCATCAGATCGTCCAGGGTGAGCTCCGACCGGGACGCCTTCATCGCCGACCGGAAGCCGACCTTCGGCAGCCGGCGCTGCAGCGGCATCTGGCCGCCCTCGAAGCCCACCTTGTGGTAGCCGCCCTTGCGCGCGCGCTGACCCTTGACGCCGCGGCCGCAGGTCTTGCCCTGACCGGCGGAGGCGCCGCGGCCGACGCGCAGGTGCGGGCGCTTCGCGCCCTCGCCCGGCTTGATGGTATTCAGTCGCATCTTCGATCCTTCCTTACTTAGGAGCCCGACGTGGGCTCGACTTTCAGCATGTGGCTCGCGGCGTTCACCATGCCGCGGGTCGAGGGCGTGTCCTCGACCACGACGCTGTGGCCGATGCGGCGCAAACCCAGGCCGCGGACCGACTGCCGAATGTTGGCCAGCTGGCCGTACACGCTCTTGGTCAAGGTCACCTTCATGGTCTTGCGGCTCATGAGGTCAACCCACGAGCTCGGCGACGCTCTTGCCGCGCTTGGCGGCGATGTCGTCGGGCGTGCGCAGCTTCGCGAGCGCGTCCATGGTGGCGCGCACCACGTTGATCGGGTTGCGCGAGCCGTAGCTCTTCGCCAGCACGTTGCGCACGCCGGCGCACTCGAACACCGCCCGCATGCCGCCGCCCGCGATCACGCCGGTGCCGTCCGCGGCCGGCTGCATGTACACGCGCGTCGTGCCGTGACGGCCCTTGACCGCGTAGTACAACGTGTCGTTCTTCAGCGAGACGGTCACCAGGCTCTTGCGCGCCTGCATCATCGCCTTGGAGATGGCGACCGGCACCTCGCGCGCCTTGCCGTAGCCGAAGCCCACGCGACCGGCGCCGTCGCCCACCACGGTGAGGGCCGTGAAGCCGAACTGCTTGCCGCCCTTGACCACCTTGGCCACGCGGTTCACGGCGACCAGCTTCTCGAGCAGGTCATCGCCGGACATTGTTTTTTCTACTCTCGCCATAGTGCTCTTCAGACCCTTTGAGGTTAGAACTCGAGGCCGGCTTCGCGCGCGGCGTCGGCCAGGGCCTTGACGCGCCCGTGGAACATGAATCCGGAACGATCGAATGCCACCTTCGAGATGCCCTTGGCCTTGGCGCGTTCCGCGATGGCGCGGCCCACGGCCTTCGCCGCCTCGATGTTGCCGGTGCTCTTCAGATCGCCGCGCACGTCCTTCTGCAGGGTGGAGGCCGCGACCAGCACCTCGGCACCGGAGGGCGAGAAGATCTGCGCGTAGATGTGCTGCGGCGTGCGGTGCACCGACAGGCGCAGCGCGGCCAGTTCTCGGATCTTCATGCGCCCGCGCAGCGCGCGGCGCAGACGGGTGTCTTGCTTGGTGAGTTTCATGTGCCTACTTCTTCTTCGCCTCTTTCAGCGAAATCTTTTCGTCCGAATACTTGACGCCCTTGCCCTTGTACGGCTCCGGCGGCCGGAAGGCGCGGATCTCGGCGGCCGTCTGGCCGACGCGCTGCCGGTCGATGCCCTTGACCACGATCTCGGTCTGGCTGGGCGTCTCGATGGTCACGCCCTCCGGAATCGCGTAATTGATCAGGTGCGAATACCCGAGCGTCAGCTGCAGGGTCTTCGCCTGCACGGCGGCGCGATAGCCGACCCCCACCAGGTCGAGCTTCTTCTCGTAACCCTTGGTGACGCCGTGGACCATGTTGGCCAGCAGCGCGCGGACGGCGCCGGCGATCGCGTCGATCCCCTCGGCATCGCCGTCGGCCTGGACCGTCATGTGCTTGTCCTGCTGCACGACCTTGATGCCATGCTTCAGCGCGAGCGACAGCGAGCCCTTGGCACCCTTCACGGTGACGACGTCGGCCGCGATGGTGGCGGTCACGCCCTGCGGCAGATCGACCGGCATTTTTGCAACTCGAGACATAGTAGAACCTTAGAGTTTTGGGGGCCGTGGGGCCCGAACCTTTAGTATCCCGTCGACCCTTACTGCACCACGAACAGCACTTCGCCGCCGGTGCCGGCCGCGCGCGCCTGGGCGTCGCTCATGATGCCCTGCGGAGTGGAGATCACCGCCACGCCGAGCCCGCCGAGCACCTTCGGCAGTTCGTCCTTGCCCCGGTAGATGCGCAGCCCCGGGCGGCTGATGCGCTCGATGCGGTCGATCACGGGGCGGCCGTCGTGGTACTTCAGCTCGATCGACACGGCGTGCTTGGCACCCTCGGTGTCGACGGTGTAGCCGGCGATGTAGCCCTCGTCCTTCAGCACCTTCAGGATGGCGAGCTTCAGCTTCGAGGCGCCGACGGCGACCGTGGGCTTGCGCGCCGCCTGGGCGTTTCTGACGCGGGTCAGCAGATCGGCGATGGGATCAGTCATGCTCATGGATTAGCGCCTCACCAACTCGCCTTCGACAGGCCGGGAATCTCACCGCGATTGGCCGCCTCGCGCAGCTTGGTGCGCGCCAGCCCGAACTTGCGATAAACGCCGCGCGAGCGCCCGGTGATCGAACACCGGTTGCGCTGCCGGGACGGGGAGGCGTCACGCGGCTGCTTCTGCAGCTCCGCCTGCGCCTCGGCACGCTCCTCCGCTCCGGTCTTCGGATCGCGGATCAGCTCTTTCAGCTCGGCGCGCCGGGCCGCGAACTTCTTCGCGGTCTTCAGTCGGAGCTTCTCGCGCATGAGCATGTTGGTCTTGGCCATTCGGTACTACCCTACTTACGGAACGGGAAATTGAAGGCTTCGAGCAGCGCACGTCCGTGCTTGTCGTCCGCCGCCGACGTGGAGATGGTGATGTCCATGCCACGGATCTGATCGATCTGGTCGTACTGGATCTCGGGAAAGATGATCTGTTCCTTGACGCCCAGGCTGTAATTGCCGCGGCCGTCGAACGAGCGCGTGCTGATGCCGCGGAAGTCGCGGATGCGCGGGATCGCGATGTTGACCAGGCGGTCGAGGAACTCGTACATGCGCGCGCCGCGCAGGGTCACCTTGCAGCCGATGGCCTGGCCGTCGCGGACCTTGAAGGTCGCGACCGACTTCTTGGCCTTGGTGACCGCCGGCTTCTGGCCGGTGATCTTGGCGAGGTCCGCGGTCGCCGCGTCCATCACCTTCTTGTCCGCCACGGCCTCGCCGACGCCCATGTTGACGGTGATCTTGAGGATCCGCGGAACCTGCATCGTGTTCTCGATCCCGAGGCTCCGCTTGAGCTCGGGCACGATCTTCTCGCGGTACTGTTGCTGCAATCTTGCCATGGTGGTCACTCGTTACTTGGGCTCGATCATTTCGTCGTTGGACTTGAAGACCCGCACCTTGCGGCCGTCGGTCAGCGCGCGAAAGCCGACCCGGTCGGCCTTCTGGGTGGCCGGGTTGAAGATCGCGACGTTCGAGACGTGCATCGGCGCCTCGCGCTCGATGATGCCGCCCTGCACGCCCGCCTGCGGATTGGGGCGCTGGTGCTTCTTCGACAGGTTCAAGCCCTCGACGCGCACGCGGTCGTCCGCGAGCACCTCGATGACCGTGCCCCGCTTGCCCTTGTCCCTGCCGGCGATCAGGATCACCGTGTCGCCCTTGCGAATCTTGTTCATCACAGCACTTCCGGCGCGAGAGAGATGATCTTCATGAACTGCACGTTGCGCAGCTCGCGGGTCACCGGCCCGAAGATGCGCGTGCCGATCGGCTCGAGCTTGTTGGTCAGCAGCACCGCCGCGTTGGTGTCGAAGCGGATCAGCGAACCGTCCGCGCGCCGCACGCCCCGCTTGGTGCGCACGACGACGGCGTCGTAGACCTCGCCCTTCTTGACCTTGCCGCGCGGGATCGCGTCCTTGACGCTCACCTTGATCACGTCGCCGACCGCCGCGTAGCGCCGCTTGGAGCCGCCCAGCACCTTGATGCACATCAGGCGCTTGGCGCCCGAGTTGTCGGCGACGTTCAACATGGTTCGAAGCTGAATCATGGCGCCTCCTTCAGCGGCTTTCGGCGCGTTCGACCACGCGCACCAGGATCCAGGACTTGCGCCGCGACATCGGCCGGCACGGCTTGATGTCCACGGTGTCGCCTTCCTTGCATTCGCCGTTCGCGTCGTGCGCGAGCAGCTTGGTCGTGCGGCGGATGTACTTGCCGTACATCGGGTGCTTCACCAGCCGCTCCACCGCCACCGCGATGGTCTTGTTCATCTTGGTGCTGACGACCTTGCCGGTCAGCATCCGCTGACCGACCGTCGGGGCCGCCGACGGCGCCGCCGCTTGTGTTTCGGGAGACATCAAACCTTACCTCCGCTTGGCCGTGCTTGCGCGAGCACGGTCTTCACGCGCGCGATGTTGCGGCGCACCTTGGAAAATTGATCGGGCTTCGCAGCCTGCCCGGTCGCCCGCGCCATGCGCAGGTTGAACTGTTCGCGACGCAGCTTGAGCAGCTCCTCGCCGAGCTCCTTCGCCGTCTTCGCCCGCAAGTCCTTCGCCTTCATGCCCGCACCTGCCGCTTCACGAACGTGGTCGATACCGAGAGCTTGGCGGCGGCCAGGCGGAACGCCTCGCGCGCCACTTCCTCGCTCATGCCTTCCATCTCGAACAGCACCTTGCCGGGCAGCACCTTGGCGACCCAGTACTCGACGTTGCCCTTGCCCGAGCCCATGCGGACCTCGAGCGGCTTCTGCGTGATGGGCACGTCCGGGAAGACGCGGATCCAGATGCGCCCGCCGCGCTTGACGGCCCGCGAGATGGCGCGCCGCGCCGCCTCGATCTCGCGCGCGGTCATGCGGGCGCGCCCCGTGGCCTTCAGGCCGTACTCGCCGAACGCCACGGTGTTGCCGCGCTGAGCGCTGCCCGCGATCCGGCCCTTGAACTGTTTGCGGAACTTGGTCCGCTTCGGCTGCATCATGATTCGTTACCTTGGAGAGCGGGTTACACCGCCGCCGGCGCCGTGCCGTCGGCCGCCTTGGAAGCGGCCGCCTCGGCGTCCGCCTCGGCCACGTCGGCCTCGGGCTTATCGAATACCTCGCCCTTGAAGATCCAGACCTTGATGCCGATCACCCCGTAGGTGGTGTGCGCCTCGGCGAGGCCGTAATCGATGTCCGCGCGGAACGTGTGCAGGGGCACTCGGCCCTCGCGGTTGGTCTCGGTCCGGGCGATCTCCGAACCGTTCAGGCGGCCCGAGATCCGCACCTTCACGCCGAGCGCTCCCGAGCGCATGGTGTTGGTGACCGCGCGCTTCATCGCGCGGCGGAACATCACGCGCTTCTCGAGCTGCTGCGCGATGCCCTCGGCGACCAGCTTGGCGTCGAGCTCGGGCTTGCGGACCTCGGCGATGTTCAGGCGCGTGTCCTGCACCGTCATGCCGAGGATCTTGGCGACCTGGCCGCGGAGCTTCTCGATGTCCTCACCCTTCTTGCCGATCACGATGCCGGGACGGGCGGTGTGGATGGTGATGTTCGCGCGACGCGCCGCCCGCTCGATGTGCACACGGCTCACGGAGGCGTCGGCGAGCTTCTTCGCCAGGAAGCGCCGGACCAGGAAATCGGTGTGGATGTTCGGCGCGAACGACTTGGTGCCGGCATACCACTTCGACGACCAGTCGCGGGTGATGCCGAGGCGAATGCCGACCGGATTGACTTTTTGACCCATTACGCGTCTCGCTTTCCGTCCGAAACCTGAACCAGGATGTGGCTGTTGCGCTTCGCGATGCGCACGCCGCGGCCCTTCGCGCGGGCGTGGAAGCGCTTGAGCACCGGCGCGGCGTCGACCTCGACCCGCGTCACCTTCAACTCGTCGACGTCGGCGTTGAAGTTGTTGTAGGCGTTCGCGATCGCCGAATCCAGCACCTTGAGGACGATCTTCGCGCCCTTCTTCGGCATGAACTTCAGCGTGTTGACCGCGAGCGTCGCGGACTTGCCCCGGATGGTGTCGACCACCAGGCGGCACTTCTGCGGGGAAATGCGTGCGTAACGTAGAACGGCTTTGGTTTCCATGCCTTACTCCGCCGACGACACTTTCTTGTCGCCGGAATGCCCCTTGAAGGTGCGCGTCGGCGCGAACTCGCCGAGCTTGTGCCCGACCATGTTCTCCGAGACCAGCACCGGAACGTGCAGCCGCCCGTTGTGCACGGCGATCGTGAGCCCCACCATGTCGGGGATCACCATCGAGCGCCGCGACCAGGTCTTGATCGGCCGGCGATCGTTCTTCTGACTGGCGGTCTGCACCTTCTTGGCGAGGGGCAGATCCACGAACGGTCCTTTCTTGAGCGAGCGAGGCACTTGGCTTTCTCCAGTCTGTAGGCTTACAGGCGCTTGTTCTTGCGACGCTGCACGATCATGCTGTCCGTGCGCTTGTTGCGACGGGTCTTCTTACCCTTGGTGGGCAATCCCCACGGGCTCACCGGGTGCGGGTTGCCCTGCCCGGACTTGCCCTCGCCGCCGCCGTGCGGGTGATCGACCGGGTTCATCACGACGCCGCGCACGGTCGGGCGCACGCCCAGCCACCGCACGGCTCCCGCCTTGCCGAAGACGCGCAGATTGTGCTCGTCGTTGCCGACCTCGCCGATGGTGGCGCGGCAGTCGACGTGCACCTTGCGCATCTCGCCGGACTTCAAGCGCACGGTGGCGTACACGCCCTCGCGCGCCGCGAACTGCGCCGAGCTGCCGGCGCTGCGCGCGATCTGTCCGCCGCGGCCGACCTTCATTTCGATGTTGTGCACCGTGCTGCCCACAGGAATGTGCCGCAGCGGCATCGCGTTGCCCGGCTTGATCGGGGCGTCGGCGCCGGAGCGGATCTCATCGCCCGCCTGCACGCCCTTCGGCGCCAGGATGTAGCGGCGCTCGCCGTCCTTGTAGAGCACGAGCGCCAGGTGCGAGGTCCGGTTCGGATCGTATTCCAACCGTTCGACCACGCCCGGAATGCCGTCCTTGTCGCGCTTGAAATCCACGATTCGATAGCGCTGCTTGTGGCCGCCGCCGATGTGCCGCGTGGTCTGGCGGCCCGAGTGGTTGCGCGCGCCGGTGCGGTTCTTCTTGGTGGTCAGCGACTCGATCGGCCCGCCCTTGTGCAGGTGCGAGCGGTCGACCTTGACCACGAAGCGCGTGCCCGGGGAAGTCGGCTTGAGTTTGATGAGTGCCATGGCTCTTCGGATCCTTTAAGTCGCGGCGCCGCCGGTGAAGTCGATCGACTGGCCGGCCTGCAGCCGCACGTACGCCTTCTTGTAGCCGTTGCGCTTGCCCGGCATGTTGCGGAAGCGCCGCGTCTTGCCCGGCTTGTTGAGCAGGTTGACGCCCTCGACCTTGACCTCGAACATGAACTCCACGGCCTCCTTGACCTCGGCCTTGGAGGCGTCGTCGCGCACGCGGAACACGTATTGATTGGCCTTCTCGGCGGCCGTGGCGGCCTTCTCGGACACGTGCGGCTGGATCAGCACGGTCATCAAGCGTTCCTTATTCATTCGCGCCTCCGAGACGCTGTTCGAGCAACTTGAGCGCGCCGAC
>JAJXZV010000185.1 GCA_021779875.1 Pseudomonadota bacterium | reverse complement strand
AGCGACGCGGCGAGTGCGCAGCGCAGCGCGCGCACCGCTCCCTCAGCCTCCGGCGGGCCGCGCGAGCGTGGTCGCCAGCGCGGCGCCGACGATGCCGGCCTCGGCGCGCAGGGCGCCGATGCAGACGCGCGACTCGCAGCGGATCCTTCCCATGAACCGCTCGGGCTGCTCGGTGATGCCGCCGCACAGGACGATCAGATCGGGCCATAGCAGCGTGTGCATCTTCGCGAGCACCCGGTTCAGCTCGTCCGTCCAGGCATCCCAGCTCAGGCGCCCCTCGGTCCTGGCCCGGCCCGAGGCGCGCTGCTCGGCCTCGCGCCCGTCGACCTCCAGGTGCCCGAGCTCGGTGTTCGGCAGGAGCCGGCCGTCGACGAACAGCGCGCTGCCGATGCCGGTGCCGAGCGTGAGCAGCAGCACGGTTCCGGGGACGCCGCGCGCGGCGCCGTAGCGCAGTTCGGCGAGGCCTGCCGCGTCGGCGTCGTTGATGGCCGCGACGGGCCGTCCGAGGCGGGCCGCGGCCATCGCGGCCAGCGGCCGGCCGATCCACGCCTTGTTGATGTTCGCCGCGGTTCGAATCGTCCCGTCGAGGATCACGCTGGGAAATGCGAGTCCGACCGCATGGACCGGCGGCAGGCGGGCCACCGCGTCGGCCAGCGCATCGAGCAGCCGGTCGACGGAGTCCTGCGCCGGCGTCGGGATGCCGTAGCGCTCGCTCGCGAGCGCTCCGGTGCGCAGGTCGACCAGCGCACACTTGATGGACGAGCCGCCCACGTCCACGCCGATGGCCAGGTCGTTCTCGCTCACTGCCCTCTCCTCGATGAGATGGAGTTCCGCGCGGAACGCGGCCCCGGGCACCTATAATAACCCCGACCATGAGTACGGTAGACATGCCGGTCGTCACCCGGAGAAACGTGGCGCTGCAGCCGGGAATGCTGCATGCGGCGCTGCTCGACCGGCTGACGCGCGCATCCGGCAAGAGCCCCGAGTCCGCGACCGCCCGCGACCTGTACGACGCGCTGTCGCTCGCCGTGCGCGAGGAGCTGACGCTGCGCTGGCTCGCCACCCAGCGGCGTGCGGCCATGGGCGGCGTGAAGCGGGTGTGCTACCTGTCGCTCGAGTTCCTGCCCGGCCGGTCGCTGCTCAACGCGCTGCACAGCCTCGAGGACGGCCTGGTGCACGAGGCCCGCGCGGCGCTCAAGGCCATGGGCCACGACCTCGAGGACATCGCGGCCCAGGAGGTGGATCCGGGACTCGGCAACGGCGGCCTAGGCCGGCTGGCGGCCTGTTTCCTCGATTCGCTGGCGACGCTGCACTTCCCGGCCACGGGCTACGGCATCCGCTACGACTACGGCATCTTCACCCAGGTGCTCGACGGCGAGGGCGGACAGCGCGAGGTCGCGAGCAGCTGGCTGCGGCTGCGCAACGTGTGGGAGGCCCCGCGCGGCAACGCGCGCTACCTGGTGCGCTTCGGCGGGCGCAGCGTCGCGGCCGAGGGAGCCGGCCCAGCGGATCCGCACCGATGGGTGGACACCCAGGACGTGTACGCCATCGGCTTCGATCAGCTGGTGCCGGGCAATCGCGGGCCCACCGTGAATCACCTGCGGCTGTGGTCCGGACGGGCGGTGAATCCGTTCCACATCGACGCGTTCAACGCGGGCGACTACCACGCGGCGGTGCGCGAGCAGGTCGAGGCGAAGAACCTGTCGCGGGTGCTGTATCCCGACGATTCCACCCCGCAGGGCAGGGAGCTGCGCCTGCGCCAGCAGTACTTCTTCGTCAGCGCGAGCCTGCAGGACATGCTCGCGAACCACCTCGGGGAGGGCCGGGCGCTCGCCGCGCTGCCCGAGGCGCTGGCGATCCAGCTGAACGACACGCACCCGACGCTCGCGATCCCGGAACTGATGCGGCTGCTGGTGGACGAGCACGGCATCGCCTGGGAGGAGGCCTTGCGCATCACGCGCCAGACGTTCGCCTATACGAATCACACGCTGCTGCCGGAGGCGCTCGAGACCTGGCCGGTGCACCTGATCGAGCGCCTGCTGCCGCGCCATCTGGAGATCATCTATCTCGTGAACCGCGACTTCCTGCTCGAGGTGGCGGCTCGGCATCCGCAGGATCACGGCCGCCAGAGGGAGCTGTCGCTGATCACCGAGGACGGGGAGCGGCGCGTGCGGATGGCGCATCTCGCGGTCGTCGGCAGCCACCGGGTCAACGGCGTGGCGCGGCTGCATTCCGAACTCATGCGCCGGCAGGTCTTCGCGGGCTTCGCCGGGCTGTACCCGGAACGGTTCGTGAACGTCACCAACGGCATCGCGGTGCGGCGCTGGCTCAAGCAGTCGAACCCCGGGCTCGCCGCGCTGCTGACCGAGCGCCTGGGGCACGCGTGGGAGAACGATCTGGAGGAGATCGGCAGGCTCGCGGGCGTCGAGCAGGACGCGGAATTCCGGCGGCGCTTTCGCGCCATCAAGCTCGCGAACAAGCGGCACCTCGCGGAGGAGGTGCTGCGCAGGACCGGCGTCGCGCTCGACGTGGACTCGATGTTCGACGTGCAGGTGAAACGGATCCACGAGTACAAACGGCAGCTGCTCAACCTCCTGTACGTCGTCTCCCGGTACCTGCGCCTGAGGGATGATCCGAGCGCGGACCTCGTGCCGCGTTCGGTGATGTTCGCGGGCAAGGCGGCGCCCGGGTACGCCGCGGCCAAGGCCGTGATCAAGCTGATCAACCACGTCGCGCGCACCGTGAACGGCGATCCGGCGGTCCGGGGCCGCCTGCGCGTCGCCTTCCTGCCGGACTACGACGTGTCGCTCGCGCAGCGGATCATTCCGGCCGCCGATCTGTCCCAGCAGATCTCCACGGCCGGCATGGAGGCCTCCGGCACCGGCAACATGAAGCTCGCGCTGAACGGCGCGCTCACCATCGGCACGCTCGACGGGGCCAACGTCGAGATCCGCGAGCACGTCGGCGCGCAGAACCTGTTCATCTTCGGCCTGACCGCCGACGAGGCGGCCGCGCGCCGTGCCGCCGGCTACCGGCCGCAGGCCGAACTCGACGCGAACCCGGGCCTGAAGCGGGTCCTCGAGGTCATCGAGTCCGGGTTCTTCGGCGCCGATTCGGCCGAGGAGGCCCGGAGCCTGGTACGGCGGCTCCTCGCGGACGGCGAGCCGTACCTGGTGCTGGCGGATTTCGCGGCCTATGCGCGCGCCCAGGGCGAGGCCGACGCGCTGTACCTCGACCCGGAAGGCTGGACCCGCAAGGCGGTCGCGAGCACCGTCGGCATGGGCTATTTCTCCAGCGATCGCAGCATTCGGGAGTATGCTGAGCGCATCTGGGGCATCGTGCCCGTGATTTGACGAGGAAGCAGAGTTTGGCGGATCCGGCGATCACCGATTTCGATCTTCATCTGTTCGGTGAGGGCAAGCACGAGAGGATCTACGAGAAGCTCGGCGCCCATCTCGAGGAGCATGGCTCGCCGCCCGGCACCCGTTTCGCCGTGTGGGCCCCGAACGCCGAGCGGGTGAGCGTCGTCGGGCCGTTCAACGAGTGGAACGGCAACACCCACGTCCTGCGGCCGCGCGCGTCGTCGGGCGTCTGGGAACTGTTCGTGCCGGGCATCGGCGAGGGCACGGAATACAAGTACGAGATCCGGGCCCGCGACGGGCAACTGCACCACAAGGCGGATCCCTACGGCTTCGCGATGCAGCTGCGGCCGGAGACGAGCTCCCTGGTCACCCGGCTCGACGGCTACGCGTGGGGCGACGCGTCGTGGCTGGCCGAGCGGGGCCGCGGCGATCCGCGCCGCCGGCCGATCAGCGTCTTCGAGGTGCACCTGGGATCCTGGCGGCGGCCCTGGCACGAGCGGCGGCCGCCCTTCATGAACTGGCGCGAAGCCGCCCTGCAGCTCATCCCGTACGTGCAGGAGCTCGGCTACACGCACGTGGAATTGATGGGCGTCGCCGAACATCCGCTCGACGCCTCCTGGGGCTATCAGGTTGGCGGCTATTACGCGGCGACCGCGCGCTACGGCTCGTGCCACGACCTGATGTACTTCGTCGACCGATGCCACCAGGAGGGCATCGGCGTGATCCTCGACTGGGTGCCGGCGCATTTCCCGCGCGACTCCCACGGGCTCGCGCAGTTCGACGGCACCGCGCTGTACGAGCACGCCGACTCGCGGCTCGGCGAGCACCGCGAATGGGGCACCAAGGTGTTCAACTACGGCCGGCACGAGGTGCGCAACTTCCTGGTCGCGAATGCGCTGTTCTGGGCCGACCGGTATCACGTGGACGGCCTGCGGGTCGATGCCGTGGCCTCCATGCTGTACCTCGACTACAGCCGCAAGGCCGGCGAATGGCTGCCGAACCGCCACGGCGGGCGGGAGAACCTCGACGCGATCGACTTCCTGCGGCAAACGAACGATGCGGTGCACCGGGCGTTCCCGGGATTCCTGACGATCGCCGAGGAGTCGACCGCGTTCGCCGGCGTGACCAGCCCGCCGGAGTTCGGCGGCCTGGGCTTCAACTTCAAGTGGAACATGGGCTGGATGAACGACACGCTGCGCTACATGCAGCTCGACCCGATCCACCGCCGATACGAACACCAGCTCGTGACGTTCTCCTTCATGTACGCGTGGTCGGAGAATTTCGTCCTGCCGATCTCGCACGACGAAGTGGTGCACGGCAAGCGCTCGCTGCTCGGCAAGATGCCGGGCGACGACTGGCAGAGGCGCGCCAACTTCCGGCTGCTGATCGCCTACCAGTGCGCGCACCCGGGCAAGAAGCTGCTGTTCATGGGCTCGGAGTTCGGCCAGTGGCGCGAGTGGCGGCACGAGGATCAGCTCGAGTGGTCCCAGCTGCAGGACCTGGCGCACCTGGGATTGCGCGACTGCGTGCGCGCGGCCAACCGGCTGTACCGGCAGATGCGCCAGCTGCACGACGGGGACTGCGATGCGGCCGGATTTCGTTGGCTGGATCTGCACAATGCCGAGGACAGCGTCTGGGCGTTCCAGCGCATGGCGCTCGACGGGGGCGCCGGTGCGCCGCTCGTCTGCGTGTTCAACGCGACGCCGGTGCCGCGGGAGCGCTACCGCATCGAGGTGCCGGTGGGCGGCGAGTACCGCAAGCTGTTCGACTCGGATGATCAGGGATTCGGCGGATCGGGCTACAACCGTCAGGCCGCCGTGCGGGCGGCCGAGGAGGGCGGCGGCCATGCGCTGCGGCTCGACCTGCCGCCGCTCGGCGCCATGTTCTTCGTCGGCCCCCCGGCGCCGTGAAGCCCATTCACGCGGGCTCGGCGCGGCCGCTCGGGGCCACATGGACCCGGCGCGGCGTCAACTTCGCCCTCTTCTCGAGCCACGCGGTCCGGATCGAACTGTGCCTGTTCGACCCGGACGGCGCCGAGCGGGCGCGCCACGACCTGCCGGCGCGCACCGGCGACGTCTGGCACGGCTTCCTGCCGGCGCGGCTCGCCCGGCCCGGGACCCTCTACGGTTATCGCGTGCACGGGCCGGACGACCCGGCTCAGGGGCTGACGTTCGATCCCGGGGTCGTGCTGCTCGATCCCTACGCGCAGGCGCTGTCCGGCGGGAGTCCGCCGCGGGCGCGGGTGATCGAGCGCGACTTCGACTGGTCCGGCGATCGGCTGCCGACCGTGCCCTGGCGCGATACGCTGATCTACGAGCTGCACGTCGGCGGCTTCACCCGGCGGCATCCCGGGGTGCCGGAGCCCTGGCGCGGCAAGTACCTGGGGCTCACTGCGGCGCCGGTGATCGAGCACTTGAAGTCGCTCGGCGTGACGGCGGTCGAACTGCTGCCCTGCCAGGCGTTCATGAGCGAGGCGTTCCTCGAGGAACGCGGTCTCGTGAACTACTGGGGGTACAACTCGGTCGCCTGGTTCGCGCCCGAGCGCCGCTACGCCGTCGAGGACCCGGTGCGCGAGTTCAAGTCCATGGTCAAGGCGCTGCACGCCGCGGGCATCGAGGTGATCCTCGACGTGGTGTTCAACCACACCGCCGAGGGCAACGAGCAGGGTCCGATGCTCTCGTGGAAGGGGATCGACAATCCGGTCTATTACCGCCTGGTGGCGCAGGATCGGCGCTACTACGAGAATCTCACCGGCACCGGCAACACCGTCCGGTGCGCGCATCCCGAGGTGCGCGGCCAGATCGTGGACTGCCTGCGCTACTGGGCCGAGGAACTGCACGTCGACGGGTTTCGCTTCGACCTCGCCACGGTCCTGGCCCGCAACGACGACGGCTTCGACGAGAATTCGCCGCTCTTCAGGGCGGTGCGCGCCGTGCCCGCGCTCGCCCACGTGAAGCTGATCGCCGAGCCGTGGGACGTCGGCTGGGGGGGCTACCAGCTCGGGCGGTTCCCGCCCGGCTGGGCCGAATGGAACGACCGCTATCGCGACGCGGTCCGCTCGTTCTGGCGCCGGGACGGCGGCAAGGTGGGCGAGCTGGCCGAACGCCTCGCCGGGTCGAGCGACTTCTTCAGGCACAGCGGCCGCAAGCCCATGGCGAGCATCAACCTGGTGACCG
Organism: Pseudomonadota bacterium; assembly: GCA_021779875.1. Taxonomy (GTDB): domain Bacteria; phylum Pseudomonadota; class Gammaproteobacteria; order Steroidobacterales; family Steroidobacteraceae; genus Bog-1198. The sequence goes on along the minus strand of JAJXZV010000185.1, from coordinate 1,556 downwards.
CGCACGACGGCTTCACGCTCAACGATCTGGTTTCGTACGACGAGCGTCACAACGAGGCCAATCTCGAGAACAACGCCGACGGGCACGGCAACAACCTGAGCTGGAACTGCGGCGTCGAGGGGCCCACCGAGGATCCCGGGGTGAACGCCCTCCGGCGCCGCCAGATGAAGAATCTGATGGCGACCCTGTTCCTGTCGCTCGGCGTGCCGATGCTGCAGGCGGGCGACGAGTTCGCGCGCACCCAGGGCGGCAACAACAACGCCTACTGCCAGGACAATGCGATTTCGTGGCTCGACTGGGAGCGGGCCGAGGCGCACCAGGACCTCACCCGGTTCGTGCGGCACCTGGCGCAGCTGCGCCGCCGGCACGCCGAGTTTCGGCGCGAGACCTTCTTGAAGGGCACGGCCTCGCGCGCCGGCGTCAAGGACGTGGCCTGGCTGCACCCGCGCGGCGGCGAGATGACCCAGGCCGACTGGGGGGACGGGAGTCTGCGGACCCTCGGGATGTCGCTCGGCAAGCGCAACCATTCACCCGGACGATTCCTGCTGCTGCTGAACGCCGACGCCGCCGACCAGCGCTTCAGGCTGCCGGCGGTGCCGGCGAACCGGCACTTCACGATCCTGTTCGACACCGCGAGCGACGATCTGGAGGCGCGCCGATGGGACGATCTGCTGCAATATCCGCTGGCCGCGAGCAGCGCCGCGCTGCTGGAGTGCTGATCCATTGGACGGACTGATCGATCGGCTGGCCCGGCTGCGCGGCATCGGCGACGCCTATCACGACCACCGGGGGGAACTGCGGCATTTCGGCGCCGCGACCAAGACGGCGCTGCTGCGCGCCATGGGGTGCGCGGTGGACGATCCGGCCGCGCTCGACGCGTGCGTGGGCGCCCTCGAGGCCGACCGTTGGGCGCGGCTCCTGCCGCAGGTGGCCGCCGCGCGCGGGCCGCGCATCGGCGTCGACCTGAACGTGCCGGCGCAGGAGTTCGGCGCGATCTTCAGCTGGACGGTGGCGCTCGAGGACGGCACCCGCCGCGAGGGCCTGCTGTCGACGGCGGATTGTCCCGAGATCTGGCGCGGCGAGGTGCGCGGCCGCTGGATCACCCGGCGGCGCTTCGAACTGCCGGTCGATCTGGCGCCGGGCTATCACGAACTGCGGCTGCAGATCGCCGGCGGCAGCGCCGCCCGCTGCGCCCTGGTGATGGCGCCGTCGCTGTGCTTCGAGCCGCCGGCCGTGCGCGAGGGACGGCGCGCGTGGGGTCTCGCGGTGCAGCTGTACACGGTGCGCTCGCGGCGCAACTGGGGCATCGGCGATTTCGGCGACCTCGTGGAGCTGGTCCGCTGGTTGGCGCCGCAGGGCGCCGGCTTCATCGGCCTGAATCCGCTGCACGCGCTGAGCAGCGCCGAGCCGGAGCGCTCGAGCCCGTACAGCGCCTCGAACCGGCACTTCCTCAACGTGCTGTACATCTGCGTGCCGGCGGTCGCCGAGTTCGACGCCTGCGCGGCGGCGCGCGGGCGCGTGGCCGAGCCCGGGTTCGCGCGCGCGCTGGCGGACTG
>JAJXZV010000133.1 GCA_021779875.1 Pseudomonadota bacterium | reverse complement strand
CATGCGGACGGATGCCGCGGCCGACCACTCACTGCAAGAGGGATGAAGCATGGCCACCGTACGCGGCTGCAATCTGCCGGATGAACTGCTCTATGACGTCGCCAATCACATCTGGTTCCAGGAGGTGGGCGACGGCAACGTGAAGGTCGGCATGACGGCGGTGGCGACGGCGATGGCGGGCCACCTGGTCTCCTTCACGCCGAAGGGCGTCGGCAAGGAGGTCAAGGCGGGCAAGTCCTGCGCGACGGTCGAGTCGGGCAAGTGGGTGGGGCCGGCCAAGGTGGCCGCGGCCGGTTCGGTGGTCGAGATCAACGATGCGCTGGTGGCCGCGCCGAGCCTCGCGAACGAGGATCCCTACGGCCGCGGTTGGCTGATCGTGCTCAAGCCTGAGGACTGGGCCTCGGTCAAGCCGACGCTGGTGCCGGGCAGCCAGGTCGCCGCACCCTACGAGGCCAAGATGGACGCCGACGGGTTCGCCGGCTGCAAGCCGTGACGCGGGCGGCCAACGGCGCCCAACGATCGGCTCCCGTGACCCCGCGGCTTCGGGCCACGGAGCTCGCGGCGCTGCACGCCATCGCGTCGGAGGCGTGCCATCTGCTCAAGGCGCTGTCCAACGAAGTGCGCCTGATGCTGGTCTGCAAGCTGGCCGAAGGCGAATGGTCGGTCGGCGAACTGCAGAGCCACGTCGGCCTGGGTCAGTCGGCGGTATCGCAGCACCTCGCGCTGCTGCGCGAGCACGGGGTGGTGTCCACGCGGCGGGCGGGCCAATCGGTGCGCTACTCGCTGGCGAGCGGCCAGGCGGCCGCGGTCATCAAGACGCTGCACGATCAGTTCTGCGATCGGCGCTGCTGAGGGGCGACCGATCGCCGCGAGCACGACCCGCCCGGACGTCCTGGTGGTGGGCTGCGGTCCGGCCGGGGCCAGCGCGGCGGCCGCGGCGGCCCGGACAGGCTGCGCGGTGCTGCTGCTCGACAAGCGCCGTTCGGCCGGCACCCCGGTGCAGTGTGCCGAGTTCGTGTCCGCCGCCCTGAGCCTGGATGCCGTGCCCTGGGCCGCCGTCACCTCGCAGCCCATCGAGCGCATGGTGACCCTCGTGGAGGGGCGCGAACCCCGGATCACCGAGAATTTCCGCGGCCGCATGATCTCGCGGGCGCGCTTCGATCGGGCGCTCGCGGACGACGCCGTCGCCCACGGCGCCCGCTGCCTCACCGACACCGCCGTGGTGAGCATCGACGACGACGGCGGCGTGCGGCTGTCGAACGGGGCCGAGGTGCGGCCGCGGGTGCTGATCGGCGCGGATGGGCCGCAATCTCGGGTCGGCGCGGCCGTGGGCCGGCGGAACACCGAACTGGTCGCGGCCCGCCAGCTGACGGTGCCGCTGACCGATCCGCACGACGCGACGGACATCTTCCTGCGGGCGTGCTACCCGGGCGGCTACGGCTGGTTGTTCCCGAAGGGACCGTTCGCGAATCTCGGCATCGGCGTCGAGCATCGTCGCCGCGACCGGCTGAAGCCCCTGCTCGATGCGCTGCGCGCCGAGCTCACGGCGGCCGGACGGCTCGCGCCCGGATCGGCGACATCCCTGACCGGCGGCCTCATACCGGTCGGCGGACGCCTGCCGGTGTGCGCACGGCTGCGCGAGGTGCCGGTGCTGCTCGCGGGCGACGCGGCCGGCCTGACCAATCCGGTGACCGGTGCGGGCATCGAGTCGGCGGTACGCTCCGGGACGCTCGCGGGCATCGCGGCCGCCGGCTGGCTCGCCGGCGCGGCGGCGGCGCTCGACGATTACGAGGAGGAGTTGTCCTCCTTGTACGATGCCAGCTTCGCCCGGGCCCTGCGCTGGCGCCGGGCCCTCGAAGGCGCCGAGCCCGGCGAGGAACTGCTGCGCCGGGCCTGGATCTCCTCGCCCGAGTACTGGAGCGATCGCGCCGCGTGAGCCGGCGGGCGGCGCCGGTCACCGCCCCGGCGCGCTCTCGCCGGGCTCGTCCTCGATGGCCGTGCCGCGATGCAGGGCCTCCTGGTAGATCGAGCGGCGGCGCAGGGCGCGCGACACGTGGAACGCCGCGAGGCAGGCGAGCATCAGGGCCGGCACCAACTGGTATTCGAGCGTCATCTCGAACACGATCAGGAAGGACATCAGGGGTGCGTGCGTGGTCGCCGCCAGGAAGGCGCCCATGCCGATCACGGAGTACACCACCGGCAGCGAGGTGGCCGGCCACAACGAGTGGACCAGATCGCCGCCGATCAGGCCGAGCATCGCGCCGACGAAGATCGTCGGAGTGAAGACGCCGCCGACCGCGCCGGAGCCGGTGGTGGCGGCGGTCGCGAGCAGCTTGGCGGCCAGCACCATCCCAATCAGCGCCAGCGGCCAGGGGTGCTGCAGCACGTCGTTGACCACGCTGTAGCCGTTGCCCCAGACCTCGGGCCGCGCGATCGAGATCGCGCCGACCAGCAGTCCGCCGACGGCGAGCCGCGCCGGCGCGCCGAGCGGCAGGCGCTTGAACCCGGCGCGCGCGCCCTCGAGCAGGAACAGGAACGGCGGTGCGAGCGCGCCGAGCGCCAATCCCAGGCCGAGGAAGACCGGCAGTTCCCACAGTGTCGCGACGTGCAAGGGCGGAATCCGGTAGACCGGCTCGTAGCCGAGAACCTGGTGAACCGTGGCATTCGCGATCACCGAGGCCACCATCAAGGGGCCCAGGCTGCGGATGGCGAGGGTGCCGTAGATGATCTCGGCGATGAAGATCGCACCGGAGAGCGCGGCATCGTAGGCCGACGCGAAGCCGGCCGCGGCGCCGCAGGCGAGCAGCAGCCGCAGGTCGTCGGCGGTCAACCGGCCGATCTGCCCGAGCCAGGAGCCGGTCGCGGCCGACAGCGAGACCATCGCGCCTTCGCGTCCGACGGAGCCGCCCGAAGCGATGGTGCACAGGGACGACAGGGCGCGCAGCAGCGGCCCGGCGACGCCCTGGCGGCCGTCGCCGACCGCGATCGCTTCCAGATAATCGGTGCGCGTGTCGCCGGGTGCGATGCGCCGGGAGATCTCGAGAATGACGCCGGCCGCGATGCCGCCCATCGCGGGGGTGAGGGCGCGGCGCCACGCCGGCAGCGCCTGGGCCGCCGCGACCAGGCTGCCGGGATGGCCGGTCGCGAGGCGTTCGGCGAACGCCATCCCGAGATGAAAGGCCACGGTCGCGAGCGCGCCCGCGACGCCGATCAGCGCCGCCCACAGCAGCAGCCAGCGGCCGTCGCGTGCGCCGGCCGGCCCCCGCGGCGCGGAAGGCGCGAGCGCCATCAATCGAGACGCAGCGCGACCGCGATCATCGCGGCCATGGCGCCCGCCACTCCGAGGTAGGCGAGCTCGAACCCGGCGGCGCCGCCATGGCGGTCGGCGACGGCGCCGATCATCGCGATCGAGGCCAGCGTGCCCACGGCATTGAAGATGTTGATCAGGCCCTGTGCCGTGGCGCGCAGTTCGAGCGGCGCCTCGTCGATGGCGATCGAGCGCAGCGCGCCGCCGACCACCACGCCGAGTCCGAGGCCGACCGGGATCGAGGCGGCCAGCAGCAGCCGCAAGCCCGGACCCGTGACCGCGCAGCCGCCGTAGCCCAGCGCGAGCAGCGCGAAACCCCACAGCAGGAGGGTGCGCGGTCCGCGGCGGGCGAGCATCCGCCCGGATGCCGCCGATCCGAGCATGGAGGCCACCACCAGCGGCAGCAGCACGAAGCCCGCGTGCCGGGCGTCGACCTGGTGGGCGGCGGTCGCGATCGAGGCGAGGAACATCACGCCGCCCATGCCGACGCCGGCGCCGACGCACAGCAGGTAGGTCGCGGCGAGCCGGCGGTTGGCGAACAGCGACAACGGAATCATCGGCCGTTCGGCCCGTGCCTCGGCCGCGACCAGCGCGGCGAGCAGCAGCGCGCCCGCGATCAGCCAGCCGGGGTGCGCGCCGATCACGCCGAGCACGAAGACGGCGAGGGTGGCGAGGGTCAGCAGCAGCCCAGGCCAGTCGAACGGCTGCGCCGCCGGCGCCGTGGCGCGGCCCGGCAGCACGCGGGCCGCGCGGACCAGGATCAGCGCCGCGATCGGCAGATTGATCAGGAAGATCCAGCGCCATCCGAGCGTGATCATCAGCAGGCCGGCGAGCGGCGGCCCGAGCACGAAGGCCAGGCCGTAGGTCGCGCCGATCAGGCCGAGCGCCTTGCCGCGCTCGGCCGGCGGGAAGTGATCGCCGATCACGGCCCCCGCGGTCGGCGTGATGCCGCCGGCGCCGAGGCCCTGCACGATCCGGCTCGCCACCACCATCCAGAAGCGCGGCGACCAGGCCGTCAACAGCGAGCCGAGCCCGAACAGCGCGACGCACGCGAGATAGATGGGCCGGCGGCCGTAGCGGTCGCTGAGATTGGCCATGAGCACCGCGCTGCACAGGGAGAACAGGACGAAGCCGCTGACCACGAGGCCGACGGCGCTGTTGTCCACGCCGAAGGCCTCGCGCAGGGCGGGGATCGCCGGGCCGATCACGGCGGTGTCGAGGGCCGACATGACCACGCCGATGAACAGCACCGGGACCAGGGCGCGGGACGCGGACGACTCGCTAGGCACGACGTTCCTGCGCCCCGCGCAGCAGGGTCTGGCGCACCCTCTCCGCCAGCTTGCGGCGGCTGTAGGGTTTGTGCAGGAGATTGGCGCCGCCGTCGGCCCGGTCGATCGGCACGACCGCGTCCTCGGTGTAGCCGGAGGTGTACAGCACCGGCAGATCCGGCCGCAGCGCCGCGACCTGTTCGGCCAGCTGCGGCCCGTTCAGGCCGCCGGGCATCATCACGTCCGTGAACAACAGGTCGAGCGGTTGATCGCTGCGCACGACCTCGAGCGCCTGCCGGCCGTTGGCCGCCGCGACCACGCGATAGCCGAGGTCGCGCAGCAGCTGCGCGACGTGGCGGCGCACCAGCTCGTCGTCCTCCACCAGCAGCACGATCTCCCGCCCGCCCAATTCCCGCGGCACCTCGTCCTCGGCGCCGGCGAGGCCCTCGGAGGCGCCGTCTTGGGCGCGCGGCAGGTAGATCTTCACCGTGGTGCCGGCACCCACCTGCGAGTCGATGCGCACGCTGCCGCCGGACTGCTTGGTGAACCCGTAGACCATGCTCAATCCGAGACCGGTGCCCTTGCCGGTGGGCTTGGTGGTGTAGAACGGATCGAACACGTGTACGAGCTGATCCGGCGGGATGCCGTTGCCCGTGTCGGCGATGCTCAGCATGACGTAGTCGCCGGGAGCGAGGTCCGGGTCCTGGACCGCGGGCCGTCGCTCGATGGTCACGTTGCGCGTGGCGATGGTCAGCCGGCCCCCCTCCGGCATGGCGTCGCGGGCGTTGATGCACAGGTTGAGGATGGCCGACTCGAGCTGACCGGGATCGATGTACAGGCTCCAGCAGTCCTGCTTGGCGGTGCCGTCGATGATCTGGATGTTCTCGCCGAGCGTGCGCCGGAGCAGCGGCAGCATGCCCTGGATGGTGTCGCGCGGCTGCAGCCGCCTGGGTTCGAGCGCCTGGCGCCGGGCGAAGGCGAGCAGCCGGTTGGTCAGCTCGGCGCCGCGCTCCCCGGCGCTGCGCACCATGGATGCGAGGGACGCCAGATCGGGGTCGCTCTGCAGCCCCTCGGCGAGCAGATCGGCGTTGCCGATGATCACGGTCAGCAGGTTGTTGAAGTCGTGCGCGATGCCGCCGGTCAGCCGGCCGATGGACTCGAGCTTGTGGGCGTGGGCGGCGCGGGCCTCGCTCTGCGCGATCTGCGCCTCGGCCCGCTTGCGTTCGGTGATGTCCCGCTCCACGGAGACCCAGTGGGTGTACCAGCCTGCGGCGTTGGCGAGCGGCACGATGTCGAGCTCGATCCAGAATTCCTCGCCGGTCTTGGTGTAATTGACCAGTTCCGCGCGGACCGGCTGCCATTCGAGCAGCGCCGCGCGGATCCGGTCGAGTTCGGCCCGGCAGGTTCCGGGCCCTTGCAGGATGCGCGGCGTCTTGCCGATCACCTCCTCGCGGGTGTAGCCGGTGCGGCGGACGAAGGCGTCGTTGACGAACACGATGCGCGGCCCCGGTTCGCCGATGGGTTCGGCCTCGGTGATGAGCAGGATGTCGTTGAGGCGCGCCACCGACGTCTCGAGCAGCCGCAGGTGGCCTTCGGTGCGCTTGCGCGCCGAGACGTCCGTGTTGATGGCGAGGATGCTCTGCGGCGTCCCGTCGGCGGATCTCATGAGCGTCCAATGACCCTCGACCGTGATGGCGGCGCCGTCCTTGCGCGTCTCGCGCAGCTCGCCGACCCACTCGCCGTGCTCGAGCAGCCGGCGCACGGCGTCCGCGAAATCGGCTTCGTCGCCGAATCCCAGGTCCCGCGGGCCGCGGCCGAGGACTTCCGCGGCGGTCCACCCGTAGAGCCGCTCGGCCCCCTGGTTCCAATAGACGATGCGATGATCGAGCGTGCGCACGAAGATCGCATCGTGCGCCTTGTCGAGCAGCAGCGCCTGCTCGCGCAGGCGGGCATCGTCGCGCTGCCTGGTCAGCTCGGCGGCGACCCGCGCCGCGAACAGGCGCAGCATCGCGAGCGCGAGCGTGCCGTGCGCGAGGGGTCGCCGATAGAGCACGAACAGGTTGCCGATCCGGGCGTCCTGCGTGTCCAGCAGGTTCACGCCCACGTAGGCCTGCGCGCCCAGCGCGGCCATGGCCAAGGCGCCCGGATAGCGCTCGGTCGCGTTGCGTTCGACGATCAACCCGTCCGCCGCGCCGATGTCGGCGCAGGGCGTGCCGGGCAATACATAATCCAGTGGAGGCATCACGGCGCCATCCACGACGGCGCAGAGGGTGCGCACGCGGCCCGACTCGGCGTCGGGCATGCCGGAGATGAAGCCGGCGTCGGCGCCGAGCGATCGGATCACGATCTTCAGCAGCCCCTCGAAATAGTCCGCGCCGGTGCTGACGCCCTTCATGGTCGAGACGGCGGTCGCCGCTTCCAGCAGGATCCGCCGGTCGTCCCGGTCGCGCAGGGCGGAGATCCCATAGGCGAGGTTGTCCGCGAGCTCGTGCATCAGCTCGACCTCGGCGGGACCGAACGACCGCGGCTCGCCGCTGTACAGGGTGAAGGCGCCGATGCAGCGCCCGGCGGTCTTCAACGGCAGCGACAGCGCGCTCCGGTAGCCGCGGGCGAGGGCCGGTGCGGCCCAGAAAGCGTAGGTCTCGTCGTTCGCGAGGTCCCGGATCGCCACGGAGGAGCCGGCGCGCACCGAGCGTCCGGCGGGACCGCGCCCGTCGGGACGGTCCGCCGACCAGGACACGGTGACCTCGGACAGGTAGCCCACCTCGTGGCCGGCGTGGCTGACCGGCAGCAGGGTCTTCGCCTCGTCGTCCTGGGCGTAGAACACGCAGGCCATGCGGTAGCCGCCGTCGCGCACCGCGATCCGGCAGATCTCGTTGAGGAGCGCGTTCTCGTTCTCCGCCCGGATCATCGCCTCGTTGCCGCGGCTCAACATCTTGAGCGCGCGCGCCGTCTTGGCGAGCTCCCGATCGGTGAGCGTTCGCTCGCTCACGTCCATGACCACTCCGGCGGTGTACACGGGGTCGCCCGACTCGTCGAAGGTGACCTCGCCCCGCTCGTGGACGGTGCGCACGGTGCCGTCGGGGCGGACGATGCGGTACTCGAGGTCGAGCATCTTGCCGTCCGCCCGCCTGCGTGCCGCCGCGCTGTGGGCGCGCACGCGCTCCAGATCCTCAGGGTGAATGCAGGCGATGAATTCCCGGTAGCGGCCCGTGAAGCTCGCCGGGTCCAGGCCGAAGATGGTGAACATCTGCTCGGACCACACCATGTGATCGCGCACCAGATCGACTTCCCAGCTGCCCACGTTGGCGATCCGCTGGCTGTTGCGCAGCATCGCCTCGCTGCGCCGGATCCGGTCCGCGCCGCCCGGGTCGCCGGTGCGTCCGGCGGCCTCGGAGGCGGGATCTCCGGCAGAGTTCATGTCCATTCGAGAATTCCAAAGCACCCACGATCTGCGGCGCGGCGCAGTTTAGCACTGGGCCGCCCCCGGCGGCGCGCGCCAGCGCCAGTCGCGGATCTCCGGCCGGTCCTCGCCGTGCGCCCGGATGTACTCGCGGTGCAGGGCCAGCTGGTCGCGCAGGGACTGCTTGAAGTAGCCGGCCTGCGGCTGCAGCTGCGGCAGCCGGTCGACCGCGTCGCCGGCGAGGTGGAAGCGGTCCAGGTCGTTGAGCACGGTCATGTCGAACGGCGTGGTGATCGTGCCCTCCTCCTTGTAGCCGCGCACGTGCAGGTTGCCGTGATTGGTTCGCCG
>JAJXZV010000155.1 GCA_021779875.1 Pseudomonadota bacterium | reverse complement strand
GCCCCCGCTTCGGCGATGGCGGCCCAGGACGCGGTCGGCTACTACCCGCCGCGCCTGACCGGCATGCGCGGCAGCCATCCCGGTTCCTTCGAGAGCGCGCACGCCCTGCGCGACGGCGCCGCCTTCCCGGACGTCATCCCGACCCACGAGGAATACGACCTGATCGTGGTCGGCGGCGGCATCAGCGGCCTCGCCGCCGCGCATTTCTACCGCGACGCCGCCGGCACCGGCAGCCGAATCCTGATTCTCGACAACCACGACGACTTCGGCGGCCACGCCAAGCGCAATGAATTCGACCTGGGCGGCCGGCTGCACCTCATGAACGGCGGCACCCTCGAGATCGACAGCCCGCGCCCGTACGGGGAAGTGGCGGCCGGCCTGCTGCAAACCCTCGGCATCGACGTCGCGCAGCTCGCGCGCACCACGGAGCACCCGCAGTTCTACGAACGCAAGGGGCTCACCACCGCCGTATTCTTCGACCGCGAGACCTTCGGCGCCGACCAGCTGGTGGTCGGCATGGACGGCAGGACACCGCTCGACCAGGTGCTGCGCACCGCGCCGCTGTCGGCACGCGCCCGCGCCGAGATCGTGCGGATCGAGACCGGCCACGTCGACTACCTGCCCGGCCTGTCCTCGGATGCGAAGAAGGACCGCCTGTCGCGCATCAGCTACGAGGCGTTCCTGCGCGATCTGGTGCGCGTGGAGCCCGCGGTGCTCAAGTACTACAACTCGCGCACCAAGGGCGAATGGGGCGTCGGCACCGACGCGGTGTCGGCCCTGGACTGCTGGGGGTTCGGCCTGCCGGGCTTCCAGGGCATGAACATCGCCAAGGGCTCGATCGCCCGCATGGGGTTCACCCCCTCCGGTTACGAGGACACGGGCGGTTCGCTGCGCCTGCATTTCCCCGACGGCAACGCCACCATCGCCCGCGCACTGGTGCGCGACCTCGTGCCGCAGGCCTTGCCGGGCGACGGCATCGCCGATCTGGTCACGGCGCGCGCCCGCTATGCCGAGCTGGACCGACCGGGCCGCCCGGTGCGCCTGCGCCTGAACAGCACCGCGATCCGCGTCCGCCACCGCGGCGATCCGGCGACGGCGGACGGGGTCGAGGTCACCTACGTGCGCGGCGGCCGGGCGTTCAGCGCCGGCGCGCGCGGCGTCGTGCTCGCCTGCTACAACGCGATGATCCCCTACCTGTGCCCCGAGCTGCCCGAACGCCAGAAGCGCGCCCTGCACAGCCTGGTCAAGACGCCGCTGGTGTACACCACGGTGGCGATCCGGGATTGGCGCGCGTTCGAGCGGCTGAAGGTGAACCGGGTGTATGCGCCGGGCGGCTACCACACCTATCTGCACCTGAATCAGCACGTCGACATCGGCTCGTACCGAAGCGTCGGCTCGCCGAACGACCCCATCCTCGTGCACATGGTGCGCACGCCCTGCAGTCACGGGCTGCCGGAGCACCAGCAGAACATCGCCGGCCGCGAGGAATTGCTGGCGACCTCGTTCGAGACCTTCGAGCGCAACATCCGCGACCAGATGGCGCGCACGCTCGGCGCGGGCGGCTTCGAACCCGCCCGCGACATCACGGGAATCACCGTGAACCGCTGGCCGCACGGCTATGCGCCGGAGTACAACCCGCTCTTTGATCCCGAGGTGCCCGAGTCCGAGCGCGCGCACGTGCTCGGGCGCGCGCCGTTCGGCCGCATCACCGTCGCCAATTCGGATTCCGGCGGCGGCGCCTATACGGACATCGCGATCGAGCAGGGCCACCGCGCCGTGTCGGAGCTGCTGCGCGGATCCACGGCGTGACCCTTCGGGTAGTACGTGTCGGAACCCCGGGACGGATTTGTTATAGTGACCGCCGGCATGTTTAACGACATTTAATCTTGGGCGGCGCCGGTGCAAGCGTGTCGCTGTTTGGCGAAATAAAGCCCTCTTCATTTGCAATCGCGGCCCAAATTTGGCTTGATGCGAGACTGTGTTGCGATGTACGCGAGTGCGCCGACACTTCGATCTTACCGATACGAATGAATCACAACCCTAGGGGAATATTTATGAAACTCAGCACCACTCTCAAGGCCTCCGCCGCCGCGGCCTGCGTGATCGCGTTCGCGGGCTGCACCGACCTCAAGCCGCTGCAGGCCCAGGTCGACGATCTGAAGTCCCAGGTCAGCAAGCTGCAGAGCGACACGGCGAAGGCGTCCGCCGACGCCGCCGCCGCGAAGAGCGCCGCCGCCAGCGCCTCCTCGGCCGCTTCGGGCGCCCAGAGCACGGCGAACCAGGCGCTGTCGACCGCGCAGGCGAACTCGTCGGCGATCGAGGCGATCAACGAGAAGATCGACCGCATGTTCAAGAAGTCCGTGTCGAAGTAAGTCGATCCGACCCGAAGGATCGTCCAAAAACGCCGCGGTTCGCACCGCGGCGTTTTTTTTCGCCCTCGGTTTCCGGCCTACCGGTCCGGGTCGACGACGGGCGAGATGCGCACCGGGATGCCGTCGGCGCGCTGGTACGCGGCCTCGGCGGCCCGCCAGTCGATGGCCACCCGCCGCTCGGCGGTCGCGCCGACGATGGCGCGCGTCAGGGGCGTCAGGTCCTGCGACGGATCGGCGGCCGCGCCGTCGAGCGGCCGGTGGACCTCCAGGTACAGCGCGCCGTCCGCCCAGCCGGTCTTGATGCGCTCGTTGACGATGCGCACCGGGGTGCCGACCGGCACTTCATTGAACATGAACTCGATGTCCTCCGGATACAGGCGAATGCAGCCGTGCGTGACCTGCATGCCGACCCCCACCGGCTTGTTGGTGCCGTGGATGAGATAGGCGCCGCCGGGCACCCCGAGGCGCATGGCGTAGGCGCCGAGGGGATTGTCGGGGCCCGGCGGAATGGCGCCCGGGAGCACCTCGCCGTCCTCGTGCAGGTGCGTGTAGCGCACCGACTCCGGCGGATACCACGTGGGGTTCTTCTCCTTGCGCACGATGGTGGTGAGGCCGAGCGGCGTCTTCCAGTTCATCTTGCCGACGCTGATGGGATGGGTCTCGACCACCGGCCGACCCTGCGCGTCCGTGCGGAAGTAATAGAGCCGCCCATCCGGCAGATTGACCACGATGCCGGAGTGCGGCGCGTTCGGCAGCAGGTGCTCGAGCGGCAGGCGCACCTCGGTGCCCGCGCCCGGAAGCCACACGTCCACCCCCGGGTTGGCCGCGGCGATCTCGTCGAATCCCAGGTGATGCGCGCGCGCGATCTCCGGCAGCGTGTCCTCGTGCGCGGCGGTCACGCTCTGCAGGGCGCCGATCAGGTCCTGATCCGGGGCGAGCGGGTAGATCTGGGCGCGCGCGGCCGACGCCGCGAAGACCAGCGCGGCGACGGTCGGCCGGTGCGCCGCGCGCATCAGTACCGGACCAGCGCGGAGCCCCAGGTGAAGCCGCCGCCGAAGGCCTCGAGCAGCAGCAACTGCCCGCGCCGGATGCGGCCGTCGCGCACCGCCGTGTCGAGCGCGAGCGGGACCGATGCGGCGGAGGTGTTGCCCTGCTCCGCGATGGTCACGATCACCCGCTCCATGGGCATGTCGAGCCGCTTGGCGATCGCCTCGATGATGCGGATGTTCGCCTGGTGCGGAACGAGCCAGTCGAGCTGTTCCTTGCCGATGCCGCACGCCTGGAGCGTCTCGGTGACCAGCCCGCCCAGGGTGTTCACCGCCACCTTGTAGACCTCGTTGCCCTTCATCTGCACGCCCGCCTTGCCTTCGCGCACCAGCGCGAAGCCCTTCGAGACGCCGTCCGGATACAGCAGCAGGTCCTTGTAACGGCCGTCGGAATGCAGCCGCGTGCACAGGATGCCGGGCTCGGCCGAGGGCTTGAGGATGACGGCGCCCGCGCCGTCGCCGAACAGCACGCAGGTGCCGCGATCCTTCCAGTCGACGATCCGGGTGAGCGTCTCGGCACCCACCACGAGCGCGCACTTCGCGTCCCCGAGGCGCACGAACTTGTCGGCGACCCCGAGCGCGTACATGAAGCTGGTGCAGGCGGCCTCCATGCTGAATGCCGGACAGCCGTGGATGCCCAGCCGGTCCTGCAGGAGGCTGCCGACGTTCGGGAACACGAGATCGGGCGTCGTCGTGCCGACGCAGATCAGGTCGATGTCGCCGGGAGCGACGCCCGCGGCCTGCATCGCGCGGCGCGCCGCGTGCTCGGCCAGATCGGTGGTCGTCTCCCCCTCGGAGGCGATGTGGCGCCGCTCGATGCCGGTGCGGCTGCGGATCCACTCATCGTTGGTGTCGACCAATTTCTCCAGATCGGCATTGGTCAGGATCTTCTCCGGCAGGTAGCTGCCGGTGCCCGCGATGGTTGAGTACATGTGTCGGTCGAATCCCGTTCCTAGGCGTGGGCGCCGAATCGCTGCGCGATTCGCGCGGTCACGCCGTTGCGTGCCTCGAGTATCGCGACCTCGACCGCGCGTTGAAAACCGAACTGATCGGCGCTGCCGTGACTCTTGACCACGATGCCGTTCAATCCGACCATCGTCGCGCCATTGTAACGCCTCGGGTCCATGCGCGTGCGCAATGCGCGCAGGCTCGGAGCCGCGGCGAGCGCGCCCAGCTTGCGCACGAATCCGCGCGTGAACTCCTCGCGCATGGCCTCGCCGATCAGGCGCGCCGCGCCCTCCATGGTCTTCAGGGCGACGTTGCCGGTGAATCCGTCCGTGACCACCACGTCAACCTTGTCGGAGAAGATGTCGTGGCCTTCGACGAATCCCACGTAGTTCACGTCGATCGAGGCCATGAGATTGTGCGCGGCCTGCACCACCTCGTTGCCCTTGATGTCCTCCTCGCCGATGTTGAGCAGGCCGACGCGCGGACGCGCCGGCGCACCGGGCAGATCCGCCGCGAGCACGGAGCCCATCACCGCGAACTGGCCCAGCTGCTCCGGGGTGCACGAGGCGTTCGCACCCAGATCGAGCATGCAGGTGTGGCCGCCGCGCGAGGGTATGAGCGAGACGATGGCCGGGCGCTCCACCCCGGGAAGCATCTTGAGGGCGAAGTGCGCGGTGGCCATCAACGCCCCCGTGTTGCCGGCGCTCACGCAGGCGTGGGCCTCGCCGTTCTTCACCAGATCGATGGAGCGGCGCATCGAGGAATCCTTCTTGCGGCGCAGGGCCTCGCGCGGGTGATCGGTCATCTCGACCACCTCCGCGGCGAACACGCACTCGACGTTGCCGGGACGGCGGCCGCCGAGCCGCTCGTCCAGTTCGGCCGGGCGGCCGACCAGCGAGAGACGCACGTCCGGGAAGGCCCTGGCGACCGCCACGGCCGCGGGTACGCACACGGAGGGACCTCGATCGCCGCTCATGACGTCGATGGCGATGTGCAGCGGCGCGGACACCGGGGTGCCTCCGAGGGATCGAGGAACGGAGCGGATCGTCGGGGACTTTAAGCGGGCGGCCGCTTATTCTTCTGCCGCGGCCGCGTCAGCCTTGGTCTCGAGCACCTTCTTGCCGCGATAATAGCCGTCGCGCGAAATCCGGTGGCGCGAGTGGGTTTCGCCGCTCTTCGGCTCGATCGACACGGCCGGGGTCGCCAGTGCGGAGTGCGAACGATGCATGCCGCGCTTCGACGGGGTCTTTCTGCTTTTCTGAACTGCCATGGGTACTTTGTCCTGTCGTCAAGTTTTCTTAAGCAAATCCTGCAAGCCCGCGAAGGGCCGCCGCATCTGCGGCGGCTCGCCGGACGGCGCGCCGATCGCGGGCACGGCCCCGACCGAGCGCCGTCCGCAGCGCGCCGGATCCGCGCAGATCGGCGCGACCGGCACCGCGAGCAACAACTCTTCCTCCGCCAGCTCCGCGAGCGATACCCGGCCCGCGGTCATCTTGCAGATCTCACGATCCGCATCCGCGGCGTCGGCGCCCTCGTCCTCCGTGAACTCGACCCGGCTGCCGACGTTCACGGGAAGGTCGAATGCCTGCAGGCAGCGCTGGCACACGAGCCGCGGCGCCGCCTCGACCGCGAGCGTGGCGCCGAATCGATCGGAGCCCAGCCGCTCGAACGCAACGCGAATCTTCAGCTGCCCCCGGGGCTCCGCCAGAACGTCCGCGAGACGCTCGAACCGCGCGAGCGGGTACACACGCTCCACGACGGCGCCCGCCGCGGCCAATCGTACGCAATCCACGAGGTCCGGCGGGGCTCCTGTCATGGGCCGCGTATGATAGGGTTCGAAGGCCACTCTGTCAAAAAAGATCAGGTTGCAAGTCGTTGTTTTTGAAGTCCCCGCCCCCGTTGGTGCTGGCCTCCACGTCGCCCTATCGGCGCGCGCTGCTCGAGCGGCTGGGCGTGCCGTTCGAGTGCGCCGCACCCGGCGTGGACGAGACGCCCCGGCCCGGCGAGACGGCGGCCCGGCTGGTCGCGCGCCTGGCCCGGGAGAAGGCCGAAGCGGTCGCACGGCGCCGCCCCGACGCCTGCGTCGTCGGCTCCGATCAGGTGGCGGTTCTCGACGGGGACGGCGGCGAGCGGCTGCTGGGCAAACCCGGCACGGCCGCACGCTGCATCGACGCACTGGCCGAGTGCTCGGGCCGCACGGTGCGCTACCTGACCGCCGTGGCGGTGCGGATGCACCGCCTCGAGCCGGACGGCGGCCGCGAGTTCCTCGACACCACCTGCGTACGCTTCCGGACGCTGGCGCGGGCCGAGATCGAACGCTACGTCGCGCGCGAGGCGCCCCTCGACTGCGCCGGAGGCATCAAGAGCGAGGGCCTCGGCATCGCGCTGTGCACCGCGATCGAATCGAGCGACCCCACCGCCCTGATCGGCCTGCCCCTGATCGGCGTCGCCGAGGCGCTGCGCGCCGCCGGCTATCCGATCGTCTGACGCCCCGGGGGACGCCCCGGGGACGCCTCAGCGGCGGCGCGGCGGCCGGCGGCGCACCGTGCCGAGCGCATCGAGCACCGCGGCGAGATCCTCCGGCAGCGGCGCGCTGGCGTGGAACGGCACGCCCGAGCCCGGCCAGTCGAAGGCGAGCGAGTGCGCGTGCAGGAAGATGCGCTTGAGGCCGAAAGCCTTCAGCTCGGCATTGCGTTCGCGATCGCCGTACTTGTCGTCGCCGAGCACCGGATGCCCCGCGAAGGAGGCGTGCACGCGGATCTGGTGCGTGCGGCCCGTGGGGATGTCCACCTCCATCAGCGTGGCGAGCGGGCCGAAGAACTGCACCGGCTTGAACAGGCTCACCGACTGCTTGCCGGCCGTGGCCACGCGCACGTGGCGCTCCCCGTGACGGCGGGTGGCGGTATCGAGCGGCGCGTCGATCCGCTTCGAGCCCAGCTGCCAGCTGCCCGCGACCAGCGTCATGTAGGTCTTGTGCATGCCGCCCTCGCGGATCAGGGCGTGCAGCGCCGTGAGCGTGGCCCGGTCGCGCGCCACCGCCAGGCAGCCGCTGGTGTCCCGGTCCAGCCGGTGCACGAGTTCGAGGTTCTCACGAGGCCGCGAGGCGCGCAGCGCCTCGATCACGCCGAAACTCAGGCCGCTGCCGCCGTGCACCGCGACGCCCGCCGGCTTGTTGAGCACGAGCAGGTGCCGGTCCTCGTGGATGACGGCGCGCTCGATCAACTCCATGAGGCTGCCGCTCGGCCGCGCGGGCTGCGCACTGACGTCGAGCCGCACGGGCGGCAGGCGCACCTCGTCGCCCTCCGCGAGCCGGTATTCCGCGTCGACGCGCTTGCGATTGACCCTGACCTCGCCCTTGCGCAGCATCCGGTAGACCCGGCTGCGCGGCACGTTCTTGAAGTGCCGGATGAGGAAGTTGTCGATGCGCTGACCCGCCTGCTCGGCTGCGATGGCCCGCACCTCGATCGCCGTGCGGACGGCGGGCGGCGCGGCGGCGGGTTTCTCGTTCATGTTTTCTCCAAGCCGCCGAGCGGACTTCTAACACATTGATTACATTGATTCTGCAGACCACTCATGCTAGCCTTCACAGAACCTTGCCAAGTGCACGGACCTCGATCTCGAGGCACGGCACGAAATCCGCACCCCGGCCTCGAGGCGGAGTCGGTCGGCACAGGATTCGGCGCCGCCCCTTATGCTAAGGGGCGACGCATATTAGTTGGTTCTGGAATTCCAGACCATCGCTCGGCCGATGAGAACAGGCGCCGGAGAGCCAAGGCATGGCCACCGCGTCGTCAAAAAACGGTTGACCGAGAACCAAGGCTCCGGGCTTGTCGTACACGTTTTGGCAGAACTGGATCGAATGGATGCCGCTCGCTTACCTCGCGGGCGGCCTGGCAGCCATTTTTGCCGCGGCTCGTGACGCAATGCCGGCGTTTCCTCTCGACCTCTCCTCGGCCCCCATTCACATAGCTGGGGCACATGAAAAGAATGCTCGTCAACGCAGTTCAAGAAGAAGAA
>JAJXZV010000080.1 GCA_021779875.1 Pseudomonadota bacterium | reverse complement strand
CCCGCGCCCCGTCCCGCCGACTCGGACGGCGACAACGACGGCTCGGTCGGCACCCGGGTCAACGTGCGCGCCTAGGCGCCGCGTTCCGCGGCGCTCAGAGGCTGAGTTCCAGATCGAACGGCACGCGGCCCTGCGGGTCGCGTGGGCGCAACTGCGCGAGCTTGTCGATCTCCGCCCGCAGGGCCGGGTCCGCCTCCGATCGGGCGGCGATCGTGCCCGAGGCGATGCCGCGGCGCTCCTTGACCGAGAATTGAATCACGGCATCGAGCGCCAGCGGACCGCCGGTGTCCACGAGGCGCGCACTGCCGTTGCCGTCGGCGCCGATCGCGCCGTCGGCCACGCGCAGCGCGTAGCCGCCGAGCGTCGCTCCGCCGGCGAACGCCGGGGAATGCAGGTCCGTGACCCGCAGTTCGCCGGCCGCCGCCCGCCAGCGCGGCTCGCCGCCGTCCAGATCCGCCTGCAGCCGAGCGACGTCCAGCGTCGCCGAGCCATGCCAGCCGGGTGCGATCCCCAGGCTCTGCAGGCTGTCGATCGGCCCGCCGCCGGTGACGTGCTCCAGGCTGAGCGCGTGCCGGTCGAGCCGCACGCGGCCGTCGGCCACGAACGCCGCCTTCACCCAGTGCAGGTCCGCCGCCAGCGTCAGGCCGAGCAGGGGCGCCGGGTGCAGCCGCCACTCGAGCGCGCCGGCGTCGCGCCCGTTCACGGTGATGCGGCCGGCCGAGCCATGCCAGAGGCTGCCGGAGAAGTCCTGCAGGGTGACGTTCGCCGGTGCCATCCGGCCGATCAGCGAGGCGGGCAGGGCGATCAGCAGGATCGCGAGCGCCGCCAGCGCGCCGAGCAGCGCCAGCGGCCAGATCGGCCGGCGCGGCTCGACGACGGCCGCCGCGCCGCCTCCGCGCCTAGTGCCCGGCTTGATTGAACGTGACGCTGGCATTGACCAGTCCCGGTGCCGCGGTTCGGTCCACCGTGACCGATTCGATGCCGAGTCCATAACGTTGTTCGAGGGTCGCCAGCCAGGACACCAGCGTGTCGAACGGCGCCGCCTCGAGCTGCACCCGGACGCCCGCGCCCGAGGGCTGCGTGCCGCGCAGGGCGCCGCCGAGGCCGGCCTCGCGGGCCACGCGATCCACCAGCACCACCGGCGGCTCGCCGGTGTCGGCGGGCAGGAGCGCCGCACCCGCGGCCACCAGCGGTGCGTTGCGGCGCATCCACTCGAGGTCGTCGCGGCGGATCTCGGCCCGCTGCCGCGCGCTCGACAAGGCGGACTGCAGCGGCAGCAGCACCCCGCCGAGCAGCAGCAGCACCGCCAGCGCACCGGCGCCCAGCGTCACCATGCGCCGCTCGCGCGGCTGCAGGCCCTGGTACCAGGACGTCAGCCGGTTCATCGGCGCGCCTTGGCGCCCGCGGCGCGGATCTGCAGATGGGCCTCCACGCCGTCGCCGGCGGGGGTCGAGGATTGGATGTCGGCGCTGAGCTCGTGCTGGCCGATCTGCTGGGAGAACTGCGACAGCGCCACCAGATTCGGCGCCGTCATGCGCAGCTCCATCGCCTGCTCGCGATAGCTCAGGGACTGGATGCTGAGGTGCGGAGTCGCCGAGGCCGCGGCGCTCACCGCCTCGAGCGCGTGCAGGAAGTGCCGCGGGCCGGAGGTCGCGCGCCGGATCTGATCCAGGCGGGCTTGCATCTGGCGGCGCGGATCGTGCGCCTTGTCGGCGGGCAATGCCTGGGAAAAGATCTTCGCGATCTCGCCGTCGAGCCGCACCGCTTCACGATCGGCCTGGCGGATCTGCAGCGTCTGCGCGGCGACGTGCGCGGCCAGCAGGCCGGCCGCGAGCGCCGCCGGCGCGCGCCAGCGCTTGAGCGTCGCATTCCGGTCGGCGTTCCTCGCGAACTCGCCCTGCAGCAGGTTCACGGCATCGGGATCGCCGAGGCCCCGCGCGAGCCACGGCAGCGCGCCTTCGGGCAGCAGCTGCACCTTGATCGATGCGAACCGGTCGAGCAGCGTCTCGAACTCATCCTGCACGCGCGCCCAGTCCTCGCGCGTGGCGTGCAGGAGCACGCTTTCCGCCACGTGCGGGGCCGCCGACGCGTCCTGTGGTTCGGCGATCACCCCCGCGACGCTAAGCGCCTCGGTCACCGGCTCGAGCTCGACCACGAAGGGCAGGGCGCCGGGGCGGCGTACCGCGAGCCGGGAGCCCTCCAGCCACAGCACCGTCTGACCCGGGTTGTCGGGCATCAGCGCGACGTCCGGGTACAGGGCCTTCGGCTCGATTCCGGCGCCCTCGAGCGCATCGATCCAGCCCTGGAGCACGGCGCGCGACACCACCGCGACCGGCGTGCCGCCGCCGGCGCGCCGGCGCCCGAGCGCGAAGCTCAGGTGATCGACGTCCTCGGTCAGCTGCTCCTCGAGCGCGAAGGGTACGGCGCGCGCGAGCTTCGCGCCGCCGCCCGGCGGCAGCTCCGGCTCGGCCAGCAGAATTTGCGCGGCCGGGGCGAGCACGATCACGCGCGCCGTGCGTGCCGCGGCGGCCGCGAGCGCGAGCGGCCCTCGCTGCCGCAGGGCGGGCAGCTGCGCCGAGTCGTCGATCGTCAGCCAGTCGGCATCCGTCTGGTCGGGCGCCGGCAGGCGCAGCAGTAGGGTGTTCGGCATGTTCGGTCAGGGAGTTCCAAAGGTGCGCACCAACGGCGTGATCTTGCCGCCGTTGCCACGCTGCAAAAGACTGTACAAGGTGAACTGCGTAGTGCCAAGCATGACGCGGGTGGTGAGCCGGAAATAGGAGCTGCGGTCCGAGATCCGGCCGCCGAGCGCCGCCGCGTTCGCCTGGCCGAGGATGTTCTTGAAGGTCGCGAGGTCGGGAAAGCAGCCGGTCTTGCGGCCGTTCACGAGCACCTGCGGGCTGCCCATGTACTCGCCGCTCAGGTTGTCCGCCAGGCTCTCGAGCACCGGCGCGGGCGCGGTGCACACGTTGATGGTGGCCGTGGCGGTCGGCAGGGCGGTCACGTAGGGCGCGATGATGCGGTAGCGGTCCGCACCGAAACCCGGCAGGTTCATCAATTCGCTTGGGCTGGTCATCGGCCAGTTGCCGGTCCGGTAGGGAGGGGTCTGCGAGGTGTACACCGCATCCTCCGCGCCATACGGTTCGCCGGGTATGTCGTCGGCGTCGATCCAGTCCCGCGCGATCAGCGCCCATTTCGGTTCGAGCTTGAGAGAGACCAGCAGCCGCTCGAATTGCTGGACCGGCTGCGGATCGGGCTGGCCGCTCGGCAGCACTCGCGCCAGGTTGTTCAGATTGAACCGTCCCTGCATGTCCTCGATGACTCCCTGCAGCGTGCCGATGGGCTCGGCCTCGGGGCTGTCGGGCGGGGTGATCGGCAGCGGCGCCGTCGGCTGCGCCCACGGTTCGGCCAGGGTGTCCGTCTGCGTGTTCTGCAGATCCTGCAGCAGCACGTCCGCCGCCAGCGCCTCGGCGCCGAAACCGAACTGCAGCGCCTGCTCCGCCGCGAAGACGCCGATCGAGCGGCGCCGCTCCATCCAGCCGTCGAATCCGAGCTTGGTGGCGAGCACGGTGGCGAGCGCCACCAGGATCAGTGCGATGATCAGCGCCACGCCGCGCTGCCGCCGGGGCGCGCCCGGGCGCATCAGCCGGCCACCTCGACCAGGCGGCGCACGATGCCCCAGTCCTGGAACTCGATGGTGATCTCCACGGCCACGGGCCGGGTCCAGAGCGCGGCCGGCAGGGGCAGCAGGGCGGGCGGCCACTGCGTCTGCCAATTCTGGTTGCCGTCGAGGTAGCGCAGCTGCACCGCCTTGACGTGGGTCAGCAGGTCCTGCGTCACCGGCTGCGTGTTCTGGACGGTGTCGAGCGCCGTGGTGTAGCTGCGCTTGAGCACGTCGCCCGTCAGCGCGTACGAAACCCGCTGCAGCGTGCTGCGCTGCTGGCCGGCGGTGTTCGACCAGCCGCCGTGGGTCACTTCGAACAGCGGTATCGGCGTCGAGTTGCCCCCCGATCCCGAGCCCGAACCGGCCGAGCCGGCGCCGAAGCCCAGCGAGGGGTTGAAGGTCATGGTGGAATTCGCGCCGAGTCCGCCGCTCGAGGCGGCGCCGGCGCCTGCGGAATCGGACAGCGTGCCGGCTCCCGTGCCGCCGCGCAGGCTCGGGTAGCGGCTCTGTCCGAGCGGATCACGCACCGGACGCGGCACCATCTGCGCCAGATCCGTGGCGAGGATGCGCATGCCGAACTCGATCTCGCGCGTCCTCTGCAGGGACTCCTCGGTGCGTTCCGCCGAGATTCGGGCCGCGCGATAGGACCCGTAGCCGAGCGCCGTCATCACCCCGAGCAGCAGCAGCGCGACCAGGAGCTCGACCAGCGTGAAGCCGGCGCGGGCGATTCGGCGGGGGATGCGCGTCACGGGGTCGGCGAGCCGCCCGACGGCGGCACGGGTACGACGGGGGTTCCCGGCGGCGCGCCGCCGGGGCCCGCCCCCGCGGCGGTCGGCACGGTGCTGCCCTGGGTCCAGTCGATGTTCGAGGTTCCGGGGATGCCGAGCGCCGTGCCCAGGAAGCCCGTGACCTCGACCACGGGGTTGCCCTTGGTCTTGGCGTCGCCCGCCCAGACCCGCACCACCAGCCGCTGCATGCTGGCGACGCTCGTGGTGAAATAGCGGGTGTCGTAGTGCCAGGTGCGGTTCGCGAACTTCACCTCGCCCTTGTCGAGGTTCTGGCCGAACTTGCTCTGATTCAGGCGCACCTCGGTGATCCGATTCAGCGCGATCCACTGGGCGACGGTCTTGTCGCGCAGGAAGCCGCTGGTGCGCGCCGTGCTGCTCACCGTGGTCAGCAGCGCCGCGAGGCCGAGCGCCACGACCACCAGCGCCACGAGCACCTCGACCAGCGTGAAGCCGCGCTCGCCCGGGCGGTTCACGAGCGCTTCACCGGCTTGTCGCTGCCCTGACGCGTGATCTTGCCGAGTGCATCGCCGTCGACCGAGGCCTGCGCCTGGGTCGCGGAGCGGATCACGATCAGGCGAAACGGCGTGCCGTCGCCGCTCGCCGCGATCGCGAGCTGCGGCCGCGGCGGCGCCTGACCGGCGGGCAGGTTGCGCTCGATGGGCTTCAGCACCACCGTCTGCGAGTCGAGCTGCAGCTCGAAACTCAGCCCCTTGGGCAGATCGCGGTGACGGAATTCGCCCTCCCGGTCGAGCGTCGTCCAGAGATCCTTGGCCGGATCGTAGACCACGAATTCGTAGGCCGCGGGTTCGATGCGCATGCCGAAATCCCGGCCCTCGAGCACGGCGCGATCGTGCAGCAGGCTCACCAGCCCGGCGATGCGCCGCGTCTCGTCGTCGAGCTGCGAGTCGTGTCCGGCGATCCGGATGGACAGCACCGCCATGGAGATCACGATCGCCATGATCACCATCACCACCAGGATCTCGATCAGCGTGAATCCCCGGCTGGGGCTGCGCACGGCCCCCCGGCCGCGGGCGGATGGGTTATCTCTGGTCCAGCGTGGCGGTCGAAATGTCCGCGTCATACCCCTCTCCGCCGGGTTTGCCGTCGCGCCCGAGCGAGGTGATCTCGTATTCCCGGCCGTCGGGTCCCGGACTTACGTATTGATAGGGGTTGTTCCACGGATCCTTGGGGAGCGAGGGCAGGTAGCCGCCGCTGCGATAATTCGTGATCGACGGGTCGGCCGGCTGCGTCACCAGCGCCTGCAGGCCCTGCTCGGTGGTCGGGTACTTGAAGTTGTCGAGCCGGTACAGGTCGAGCGCCGTCTGGATGGCGCGGATGTCGCTCTGCGCCCGGGTCACGCGCGCCTTGTCGACGTTCTCGAGGATCTTCGGCACCACCAGCGCACCGAGCACCGCGAGGATGACGACCACGACCATGATCTCGATGAGGGTGAAACCGTTCTGGCGATGGCGCATGAGGACCTCGAATAATTCCTGTCATCATACCAAAATGAGCTCCAGGCATGTCTGACGTCCGGGCGAATCGCCTTGCGCCGATCGCGGCGGCCCTCCAGTGGGACCGCGGCCGCTGGATTTGGTTGCTGTCGATCGCGCTCCTGCTCGATCTCGTGCTCGGCTTCGGGGACGGCGCCGCGACGCTGCTGCGCTACGATCGGACGGGAATCGCCGCGGGCGGCTGGTGGCGGCTGCTGACGGCGCATCTGGTGCACCTCGACGTCCGTCACCTGATCCTGAACGAGCTCGGATTGGTGCTGATCTGGGCCTTGTTCGCCGAGGATTACGATCCGGTCGAGTGGGGCATCGTCGCGGCGGCCGGCGCGCTCGCCATCGGCAGCGGGCTGTGGTGGCTCAGTCCCAGGATCACCTGGTACGTCGGCGCATCGGGGGTGCTGCACGCGGCGATGGCCGCGGGCAGCGCGCGCCATCTGGCGGCGGGGATGCGGGACCGCTGGATCCTGCTGCTCGCGCTCGGCGGCAAGCTCGCCGCGGAGCGCGGGTTCAGGCCCGCCGCGGGGTGGGTCGTCGTCGATGCGCATTTATACGGCGCAGCAGCAGGATTTCTGGTCGGGGCTGCGCTCTCGGCCCATATCGCTATAATTCGCCACCGCCGCAACGCCTAGAGGGTCACGTACGATGTCGCTCGCCTTAGTCTTTCCGGGCCAGGGGTCCCAATCCGTGGGGATGATGGCCGCGCTGGCGAAGGATTCGCCGCTGATCGAGGCGACCTTCGCGACGGCATCGAACGTGCTGGGCTACGACCTGTGGAAGCGCAGCCAGGAGGGGCCGGCCGACGCGCTCGCCGCCACCGAGTGCACGCAGCCGCTGATGCTCACCGCGGGGGTCGCCACCTACCGGCTCTGGCGGGAGCGCGGCGGACCGCAGCCCGCGATGATGGCGGGCCACAGCCTGGGCGAGTTCACGGCGCTGGTCGCCGCCGGCTGCCTGGATTTCGAGACGGCCGTGGACCTGGTGCGGTTTCGCGCCGAGGCGATGCAGGCCGCCGTGCCGCCCGGGCAGGGCGGCATGGCCGCGATCCTCGGCCTCGAGGACATGGACGTGGAGGATGCCTGCCGGGAGGCGGCCCAGGGCGAGGTGGTCGAGGCGGTCAATTTCAATTCGCCCGGACAGGTGGTGATCGCCGGCGCGGCGGCCGCGGTGGCGCGCGCCATCCAGGCGACCACCGAGCGCGGCGCGCGCCGCGCCATGGCCCTGCCGGTCAGCGTGCCGGCGCACAGCTCGCTCATGGTGCCGGCGGCCGAGCGGCTGCGCGAGCGGCTCGCCGTGACGGCGCTGCGCGCGCCCGCCGAGGTCGCCGTATACGGCGTCGACGTCAAGACGCACACGACGGCGGACGGCATCCGCGCCGCCCTGGTCAAGCAGCAGCACACGCCGGTGTACTGGGCGGCGACCGTGCGCACCATGATCGCGGCCGGCGCGGGCGTCCTGCTCGAGTGCGGTCCCGGCAAGGTGCTGACCGGGCTGAATCGCCGCATCGACAAGAACCGGGACATCGTCATGCTGGCGCTCGAGGACCCGAAGTCCTTCGACGAGGCGCTGGCGGCGGTCCGCGCGAATTGACTGTCCGGACACACGAGGAACGAGAACGCATGCTGAATGGAGAAATCGCCCTGGTGACGGGCGCCTCGCGCGGCATCGGCGCCGCCATCGCGGCCGCGTTGGCGCGGCTTGGCGCTGACGTCACCATCATGAGCCGCAACGAGGCGGCGCTGCGCCAGCAGGCGGAAGCGCTGAAAACTAATTACGGCGGCAAGGTCGAAGTGGCGCCGCTCGACGTCGCCGAGCCCGCGCAGATCGCAGCCGCCTTTGCGACCGCCGCCGAGCGGCTGGGGCCGGCGCGCATCCTGGTCAACAATGCCGGGATCGCGGCGGCTGCGCCGATCGGCAGGACTGCGCTCGCCGATTGGCAGCACCTGATGCAGGTCAACGTGACCGCGCCGTTCCTCTGCATCCAGGCGGTGATGCCGGGCATGGCCAAGGCCGACTACGGACGCATTATTAATGTGGCCTCGACCGCAGGGCTCACCGGCTACGCCTATTGCGCCGCCTATTGCGCCGCCAAGCACGCGCTGATCGGCCTGACCCGGGCGCTGGCGCGCGAACTCGCGCGCGGCGCGGTGACCGTCAACGCCGTCTGTCCTGGCTATACCGACACCGACATCGTCGCCCAGGCGGTTGGCAATATCGTTTCCAAAACCGGGCGTAGCCAGCATGAAGCGTTGAGCGAACTCACGGCGCACAATCCGCAAGGGCGCCTGATCAAGCCGGAGGAGGTGGCCGAAACGGTGGGCTGGCTGTGCGCGCCGTCCTCCGGCTCGGTCACCGGCCAGAGCATCCTGATCGACGGCGGCGAACTGATGTGAGCGAGACGGTGCTTGCCCAGGATGCCACGAGCGTAGCCCGGATGAAGCGAAGCGACATCCGGGAGTTTTTGTTGCGGGAC
>JAJXZV010000199.1 GCA_021779875.1 Pseudomonadota bacterium | reverse complement strand
GCGATGAGCACCGCGGCGGCGCGCGTCCCGGGCAGGTGCCGCCGGTAGCGGGAATTGGCGAGGAAGCTCAAGGCCCCCTCGTCCGCCTGGGCGAGCGTCGCGACCCGCAG
Source organism: Pseudomonadota bacterium (assembly GCA_021779875.1). Taxonomy (GTDB): domain Bacteria; phylum Pseudomonadota; class Gammaproteobacteria; order Steroidobacterales; family Steroidobacteraceae; genus Bog-1198. Next base: position 8,342 of record JAJXZV010000199.1, on the reverse strand, counting down.
GACGCGCCGCGCCGGGTCCCCGCGCAGCGCGAGCCCGAACCGAACCGCCAATTCGCCTAGGCTGTATTCCCCTCGCTCCTGCACACCGCCCCCAAGCGCCAGCGCTCCGCCCGAAGGCGTTACTTACCGGTCGGCTTGGGTTGCGCCGGCGCCGCGGCCGGGGCCGCCGGCAGCGCGGCCGGCTTGGTCGCGAGCACGCCGAGCACCTGGGCGGTGATGTCGAGAGCCGGCTTCGCGAAGAACACGCCCTCGCCGAGCACCAGGTCGAAGCCCTGCGCATTCGCGTAGTTCTGGATCTCCTGCACCAGGAAGCGCTGCACCTTGCCGATTTCCTCGTTGCGCCGCGTGGACGCGTCGTCCTGGAATTCGCTCGCCTTGCGCGAGAACTCGCGCTGCTGGTCGCGCAGCGTCTTCTCCGCCTTGGTGCGGTCGGCCTCGGCCATGACCGCGCCCTCCTTCTGGAGCTTGTCTTCCCTGGACTTCAGGTCGGTCTGCATGCTCACGAGCTCGCGCCGCCGCGGGGCGAACTCGTTCTCGAGCCCCTGCATCACCGTCTTGGTCTGGGGAGCCTCCTCGAGAAGACGCTGGAAATTGACCACCCCCATCTTCATTTCCGCGCTCGCCTGCGCACTCAGCATGAGCCCACCCAGGAACAAGGCGACCAGCGGGACGGAGCGATTGAAAGTCGACATGATGATCTTTGAGACCTCGGATAAGTGGATGGTCAAAACGCCTGGCCGATCGAAAACTGGAAGCGCTCCGTTTCGTCGAAGAATCTTACCGCATCGCCCGGATAGGCATTGAGCGGGATGCCGTACGAGAAACGGAACAGACCGAGCGGCGCGAGCCATTGCACCGCAACACCGGTCGAACGTTTAAGGTTAGCATAGCTGAAGTGGTAGTCGACCGGGGTGGTGTCGTCGACGCCGAAGAACTTGACCTTGCTGCCGGTCTGAAAGACGTTGCCCATGTCGTAGAACCAGCTGACCCGGGCGGCGCTGCGCCACTTCTCGGGCACCGGGAACAAGAGTTCCCAGCGGCTGATGACCCGGAAATTGCCGCCGTAGGGATTGCCGTAGCCGATGTTGTCGCGCGGCCCCAGGGTGCTCTCGCGGTAGCCGCGCACGCTGTCCGGGCCGCCGGCGTAGTAGTTGAGATACGGCGGCAGCGCCGTGGTCTTGCCGAGCGGCGAGGCGTAGTCGAGGCCGGCGTTGTAGGACAGCAGCCACTGGCGCCACACCGGGATGTACTGCATGTACTGCAGGCTGGTCGTGTAGTAACGAATGTCGCTCAACGGCATCGCCAGGCGCCCGGACAGCGACAGGCGCATGCCCCGGTCGGCGAACAGCGCCCGGTTGCGCGAGTCGATGTTCCAGCCCCCGGTCAGCTCGTAGGTGTTGAAGCTGGTCCCGTAGACGGTGTACGGGCTGTCGAGCGAATTGACCACGCCGTCGCCGTTGGTGTCGGTGAGGTCGTTCTGGAACGTCGCGCCGTTCGCCTTCACCCAGTCGACCGCCTGCTGCGAGCTGTAGCCCTGCGACACGACCAGCGTGTTCTTGTTCGCGGACACGCCCGCCGAGACGTACTGGAACTCCGTGATGGGATACGACCACTGCACGGCGCCCGTGATCTGCTTGGTCGAGAACTGCGAGGAGGCGGCCACGAACTGCGTGATGTCGCGGAAGGACAGCGACTCGGTGCGCGCCACCCCGTCGATGGTCGTGTAGGGATTGGTGACCGAGAACACGTAGCTCTTGCTGTAGACCCCGGCGTTGACCTCGAGGGCGACCCGGTCGCCGGTGCCCATGAAGTTGCTGTGCACGAAGTTGCCGTTCAGGCTGAAGCGCTGCGCTTCCGAGTAGCCGATGCCGCCGCCGAACTGGCCGGGCAGGCCTTCCTTGATCTTGAAGTCCACGTCCACCATGTCGGCGCTGCCCGCCACCGGCTTGGTCTCGAACTCGACCTTCTCGATGAACGGCAGCCGCTGGATGCGCTCCTTCGAGCGCTCCACCGCGGAATTCGACAGCCAGCCGCCCTCGAGCTGGCGCATCTCGCGGCGCAGGGTCTCGTCGTTGATCGCGGTCACGTCGTTGAAGTTCACGTGCCGCACGTAGACCCGGCTCCCCGGCTCGACGAAGAAGGTGATCGCCACGGTCTTCTTGTCGTTGTCCATGGTCGGCACGGGATCGACCTTGGCGAAATAATAGCCGTCGGCCCCGAGGCGGTAGCTGATGCCCTCCTGCGAGCTCGTGATCCGCTTGCGCGAATACACGTCGCCGGTCTTGATCAGCAGTCGCTTGCGCAGTTCCGCCTCGGGAACCACCATGGTGCCGGCGATCTTGATCTCGGATACCCGGTAGACATCGCCTTCGTTGATGTCCACCGTGATGTACATGTCGTCCTTCTCGGGGGCGATCGTGACCTGGGTCGACTCGATCTGGAAGTTCGCGTAGCCGCGGTCCATGTAGTACGAGCGCACCTTCTCGAGGTCCCCGGTGAGCGATTCGCGCGAGTAGCGGTCGTCCTGCTTGTACCAGGACAGCCAGTTCGGCGTCTGCAGCTCGAGCGTGTCGAGAATCTCCTTTTCCTTGAACTTGGTGTTGCCGACCAGGTTGATCTGCTCGATCTTGGCGCGCTTGCCTTCCTTGATGTCGACCACGATGTCGACCTTGTTGCCCGGCAGGTCCGTGATCTTGGTGTCGACGCGCACCGCGTACTTGCCGCGGCTGAAGTACTGGTCCGTGAGGTACTGCTTGACCTCGTCGAGCACCGAGCGGTCGAAGGTCTTGCCGGTCGCGAGGCCCACGTTGCGCAGGCTCTTCTGCAGATCCTCGGTCTTGATGTCCTTGTTGCCCTTGATCTCGAACTTGGCGATGGACGGCCGCTCGATCACCACGACGAGCAGCGTGTTGCCGTCGCGGCGCAGCTCCACGTCGCGGAAGAACCCGGTCGCGTACAGCGCGCGCATCGCCTCGGCGACGCGCTGCCCGTCGAGGTGGTCGCCGATGTTGACGGGCAGGTAGTTGAACACCGTGCCCTCGGAGATGCGCTGCAGGCCCTCGATGCGGATGTCGCCGACGGTGAAGTTGTCGAGCGCGCTCTGGGCGCGCACGAGCGATCCGAGCGGCTGGACGGCGAGCGCCATCAGCCAGAGCAGACGAAGCTCAAACCGCACGCGCGCAGGACCGATTGATTTCCCGGCGGCCGGCGCGCACGGCGCGGCGTGTGAGGCGCGGCTCGAACTTTGAATGGCTCATGATATCCCGTTAATTCAAGTGTCTTGATATGTCGTTATAGAAGGCGAGGCTCATCAGGAGCACCAGCAGCGCGATCCCGATCTGCTGGCCGAAGACCTGGGCGCGCTCGGACAGCGGACTGCCCTTGACGGCCTCGACCAGCTGGTAGAGCACCTGGCCGCCGTCGAGCAGCGGCACCGGCAGCAGGTTGAGCACGCCGAGGCTCACGCTGATGATGGCGAGGAAACCGAGGAAGGCGCCGACGCCCAGGAAGGCGCTGATGCCGGCGAACTCGGCGATGCTGATCGGACCGCTGATGTTCTTCACGGAAACCTGGCCCGTGACGATGCGCGCGAGCATCTGGATCGTGACCGCCGACATCTCCCAGGTCTTGCCCACGCCGTCGGCGAGCGCCTCGAGCACGCCGGCGCGCCGGGTGAGGATCAGCCCGGGCGGCCAGGTCCTCGGCCCCTCGGTCAGGGTGATGCCGAGCCGGCCCACGGTCACGCCGTGATCGAGGACGCGGGGCACGGCGGCGAGCAGTTCGCGGCGCTCGCCGCCGCGCTCGACCTCGAGGCGCACGTCGCGCCCGGGCGCGCCGCTCACCATCGCCACGAAATCCGCGGCATTGGCCACCGCCCGCCCGTCGACGGCCAGCAGGCGGTCGCCGGCCCGCAGACCGGCGCGCTCGCCGGCGCTGCCCGCCGGCACCGACTGCACCGCCGCATCCGCGTGCCAGGTGGCCAGGTCGAATCCCAGTCCCGGCATCAACCGGCCGGGCTCGGTCAGGGCGCGCCGGTCGGCGTCGACCCGCAGGGTGAGCGCACGCAGCGCGCCGGCGCGGCGCACGGTGAGCGCGACCGTGCCGTCGCCGGTGAACTCGCGCATCAGGTCGATCTGCAGCTCCTCGGTGTCGCTCACCGAGCGGCCGCCCACGCGCACGATCTCGTCGCCGGGGGCGAGCCCCGCGAGGGCCGCCGGACTGTCGAGGCGCACCTGGCCGACCACCGGCTTGATCACCTGGCTGCCGAGCAGCGCCAGCACCGAATAGAGCGCGGCGGCGAACAGCAGGTTCATCGCCGGGCCGGCGAGCAGCACGGCGACGCGCGCGCGCACCGGCCGGCGCGTGAACGAGCGGTGCAGCTCGTGCGCCGCGACCTCGCCCTCGCGCTCGTCGAGCAGTTTGACGTAGCCGCCGAGCGGGATCGCCGACAGGCAGTACTCCGTGCGGTCGGCGTCGCGGCCCACGCGCGTCCACAACGGCCTGCCGAAGCCGATGCTGAAGCGCAGCACCTTGAAGCCCAGCCGCTTGGCGACCCAGTAGTGGCCGAATTCGTGCACCGCGACCAGGATCCCGATGGCGAGCAGGAAGGCGGCGACGAAGATAGGGGACCTCATGCGAAGGCTCCGCGCGCGGGCTCTATGAACGCGGCCGCGAGTCGGCGCGCGGCGGCGTCGGCATGCAATACGTCATCCAAGGTCTCCACGGGGGACGATCCCAGGCGTTCTAGTACCCGATCAATGACCGCGGCGATGCCGGTAAAGTTCAAGCGCCGGTCGAGGAAGGCCTGCACCGCCACTTCGTTGGCCGCGTTCAGCACCGCCGGAGCGGTTCCGCCGGCGCGCGCCGCGTCCCGCGCCAGGCGCAGGCTCGGGAACCGATCGTGATCCGGTTCCTCGAACTCCAGCCGCGCGATCTCGCCGAGGTTCAGCGATTGTACACCGGAAACCACCCGTTCCGGCCAGGCGAGCGCCTGCGCGATCGGCGTGCGCATGTCGGGCGCCCCGAGCTGCGCGAGCAGGGAGCCGTCCGCGTACTCGACCAGCGAATGCACCACGCTCTGCGGGTGCACCACCACGTCCACCCGGGACTCGGGCAGCGCGAACAGGAGCGTCGCCTCGATGACCTCCAATCCCTTGTTCATGAGCGTGGCGGAGTCGACCGAGATCTTGCGGCCCATCTTCCACTTCGGGTGGGCGCAGGCCTGCTCGGGCGTGACGCTCTCGAGGGCGGCCGCGTCGGTCTGGCGGAACGGGCCGCCCGAGGCGGTCAGGATCACCCGATTCACGCCGGCCGCGGCCGCGCCGGGCAGGTAGCCGGCGGGCATGCACTGGAAGATCGCGTTGTGCTCGCTGTCGATCGGGATCAGATGGGCGCCGGACCTGCGCACCTCGTCCATCAGCAGCGGCCCCGACATGACCAGGGATTCCTTGTTCGCGAGCAGCACCCGCTTCGCGGCCCGGACCGCGGCGAGCGTCGGCAGCAAGCCGGCGGCGCCGACGATGGCCGCCATGACCAGGTGCACCTCGGGGGCCGTGACCGCCGCACCGAGCGCCTCGACGCCGCATTCGACGCGGGTCGGCAGTGCGAGCTCCGCGATCGCCGCGCGCGCCTGCTCGGCGGCCTGCGGATCGACCAGCACCACGGTGTCGGGCCGGAAGCGCCGCGCCTGCTCGACCACCTCGCGCCAGCTGCCGTTGGCGCCGAGCGCCACCACGCGAAAGCGCTCCGGATGCAGCGCGATCACCTCGAGCGTGCTGCGGCCGATGCTGCCCGTCGACCCGAGGATGGCCACTCCCCGCGAGATGCTCACGAGATCACCCCCGAGCCGAACAAGCCGAGCGCGTACAGCGGCGCGGCCGCCGTGATGCTGTCGATGCGATCCAATATCCCTCCGTGTCCGGGCAGCAGATGGCCGCTGTCCTTCAACCCCGCCGAGCGCTTGCACTGGCTCTCCGTCAGGTCGCCGACGATCGAGAACAGGCCCACCGCGCAGCCGAACCCCACCGCGCCGGCCACGGGCAGCGAGAAGCGCACCGCTCCGGCCGCCGCCACCAGCGCCACCGCCGCGAGGCCGCCCGCGGCGCCCTCCCAGGTCTTGCCCGGGCTCACCCGCGGCGCGAGCTTGTGGCGCCCGAAGCGGCGGCCGACGAAGAACCCGCCGACGTCGGCCGCGATCACCAGCAGCAGCAGCCACAGCACCAGCACCGGGCCCCGGGCGACTCCGCCGCTCGCACCCAGCAGCCGGGCGATCGCGACGAAGGCCGGCACGAGCACCGCCACCCCCACGAACAGCGCGAGCACCGGCCGCCGCCGGGCGGGCGCGGCCACGATCCAGAGCAAGGCCCCGGTCCACCACAGGCAGGCCGCCGTCAGCAGCCCGATCAGGTGCGACGGCTGCGCCGTGAAGCGCCACGCGGCCCACAGCAGCGCCGCGACGCCGGCCGCGTAGCCCGCGCGGGCCGCCGGACGAAGCTCGCCGAAACCGCCCCACTCCCAGGCGCCGCCGACCAGCACCGCCGCGAACACCAGCACCATCCAGCGCGGCGCGAGCGCGAACAGGCCGAGCAACAGCAGACACGAGAGAATCGCCGCGGTGAGCACCCGGACCTTAAGCATCGGCCTCGAGCTTCAGCTGCCCGGAAGTCCGGCCGAAGCGGCGCTCCCGCCGCGCAAAGAACTCGAACGCCGCACCCAGTTCGTCGGCCCCGAAGTCCGGCCAGAGCACCTCGGTGAAATACAGTTCGGTGTAGGCGAGGTTCCACAGCAGGAAATTGCTGATGCGCAGCTCCCCGCCCGTGCGGATCAGCAGGTCCGGATCGGGGATGCCCGCGAGCGCCAGCCGCGCGGCCACCTGCGCCTCGCCGATGTCGTCCGGGGACAGCGTGCCGGCGGCCACGTCCCGCGCGAGCGAGCGGCAGGCCTGCGCGATGTCCCAGCGGCCGCCGTACGCGAGCGCCACCAGCAGGTTCAGCCCCTGGTTCCCGGCGGTGAGCTCCTCCGCTTCGCGCATACGGGCGCCGAGCTCGGCGCCGAGCTCGGCGCGCTCGCCGATGAAGCGCAGCCGCACGCCGTTGCGATGCAGGTTCCCCACCTCGCGCATCAGCGAGTCGAGGAACAGGTTCATGAGCATGCCGACCTCGTCGGGCGGCCGCCGCCAGTTCTCGCTGCTGAAGGCGAACAACGTGAGGTAGCGCACCTGGCGCGCCGCGCACTCCTCGACCGTCCGGCGCACCACCTTGAGGCTGGCGCGATGCCCGGCGGGCCGGGGCAGACCGCGCAGCCGCGCCCAGCGGCCGTTGCCGTCCATGATGATGGCGACGTGCTGCGGCGTTGCGGCCATGGCAGATGCGGGCGTGATGCGGGTCCGGCGAGCCTCAGACCTGCATCAGCTCCTTCTCCTTCTCGGCCATCGCGTGATCGATCTCCGCGACGTGCTTGTCGGTGAGCTTCTGGATGTCCTCCTGGGCGCGGCGGTCGTCGTCCTGCGCGATGAGCTTCTCCTTCAGCATGTCCTTCAGCTCGTTCATCACCTCGCGGCGCACGTTGCGCACCGAGACACGGGCGCTCTCAGCCTCGGAGCGCACCACCTTCGTGATGTCGCGGCGCCGCTCCTCGGTGAGCGCCGGCATGGCGATGCGGATGAGCTGCCCGGCGGTGTTCGGGGTGAGGCCGAGGTCGGACTTGTAGATGGCCTTCTCGATCACCGGAACCATCGACTTCTCCCACGGGGTGACGGTGAGCGTGCGCGAATCCTCGGTCGCGATGTTCGCGACCTGGTTCAGCGGCATCTCGGAGCCGTAGTAGTCGACCTTGATGTGCTCGATGAGGCTGGTGTGCGCGCGCCCGGTGCGCAATTTCTTGAGCTGGTCCCGGAAGGCCGCGACGCATTTCTGCATGCGTAGTCCGGCGTCCTTCTTGATATCGTCGAGCATGATCCCCCCTCGCGAGAATTCAGGTGGAAACGACCGTGCCGACGTCTTCCCCGCGCACGATGCGCACCAGGTCGCCGGCGTTGAACAGGTTGAACACCTGCAGCGGCAGGTTGTTCTCCCGGCACATGACGATCGCCGTGGCATCCATGACGCCGAGGCGGTCGTCCAGGACCTTGTCGAAGGTCAGGCGCGCGTAGCGCTTCGCCGCCGGATTCAGCTTCGGATCGGAGTCGTAGATGCCGTTGACCTTGGTGGCCTTGAGCAGGATGTCGGCGTTGATCTCGATGGCGCGCAGGCTGGCCGCGCTGTCGGTGGTGAAGAATGGGTTGCCGGTGCCGGCGCCGAAGATGACCACCCGCCCCTTCTCGAGGTGGCGCACGGCGCGCCGCC
>JAJXZV010000040.1 GCA_021779875.1 Pseudomonadota bacterium | reverse complement strand
TGGAACATCAGCGCGCCCGGCCGGCGGGTCGAGCAGATCGACGCGCACGGCAACGTCTCGCACCTGCTCACCCTCGAGGAGCCGCACCGCGAGATCCTGATCGTCGTACGGGGCGTCGTCGAGACCGCCGACACCGAGGTCGGCATGGATCCCGGACCGCTGTCGCCGTTTGCGTACCTCGCGCCCACCGCGCTCACCGCGCCGACCGACGAGATGCGCGCCTTCGCGGCGCGCGCCGTGGCCGGCGAGGCCGGGCCGCTGGCGCGGGCGATGGCGCTCGCGCAGGCGGTGTGCGACGCCGTGCGCTACCGTTCCGGCAGCAGCGACGTGAGCGACAGCGCGGTGAGCGCCTTCGCGAACGGCGCGGGCGTCTGTCAGGACCACGCCCACGTCTTCCTCGCCTGCGCCCGCGCCGCCGGCCTGCCGGCCCGCTACGTGAGCGGCTATCTGTTCACGGGCGAGGCGAGCGAGGCGGCGAGCCATGCCTGGGTGGACGTCTGGCTGGGCGCCGAGCTCGGCTGGCACGCCCTCGACGTGACCCATGGCCGGCAGGCGCTGCGCACCTACTGTCGGCTCGCCGTCGGCCGCGACTACCTGGACGCGGCGCCGGTGCGCGGGGTGCGCCACGGCGGCGGCGGGGAGCGCATGCAGACTCGCGTGCTGGTGGCGGAGTCGGCGCAGCAGTAGTCGGGTAGAATCGGCGCGCATGACCTATTGCGTCGGCCTCCTCGTCGATACCGGGCTCGTGCTGCTGTCCGACTCCCGGACCAACGCCGGCGTCGATCAGATCAACACCTTCCGCAAGATGGCGACCTTCCAGCGCGCCGACGACCGCGTGCTCGTGCTCATGTCCGCGGGCAATCTCGCGATCACGCAGGCGGTCGTCAACCTGCTGCACGAGCCGACCGAGGGCTCCGGCGCTCTGGCGCGGGTCCACCATCCGGGCAACATGTTCGGCGTCGCGCGCGTGATCGGCGACGCCCTGCGCGAAGTGCACGCCCGCGACGGCGTCCACCTCAAGGAGCTGGGTCACGAGTTCAACGCCACCTTCATCCTGGGCGGCCAGATCAAGGGCGAGGAGCCGCGGCTGTTCCACGTGTATTCGGCTGGCAATTTCGTCGAGTCCTCGATCGACACGCCGTACTTCCAGATGGGCGAGTCGAAGTACGGCAAACCGATCATCGACCGGGTGATCACCCGTAGCAGCAGCCTCGCGCAGGCGGCCAAGTGCGCCCTGGTCTCCATGGATTCGACCATCCGCTCGAATCTGTCGGTGGGGCCGCCCCTCGACCTCGCCGTCATCCGGCGCGACGAGATTCGCCTCGCGGCCCACGTCAGCATCGATCTGGACAACGAATACTTCCGGACGATCCGCACCCGCTGGGGCCAGGCGCTGCAGGAGGTGTTCAGCGAGCTGCCGGACCCGAACTGGTGAGGCGCGCCGCCGCGCTCAGGCCTTGCGCGCGATCCGGTCCTGCAGCGCGAGCAGCACGTCGTGGCGCGACACCTCGCCGAGCAGCGTCGCGTGCCACTGTCCGGCCGCCACGGGCAGCACCTTGACCTGCTCGCGCAGGAAGCCGTCGAGGGCGGTGGTCAGGCTCATCTCCGGGGTGAGCGCGAACGGCACCGGAACCCCGAGCTCCCCGACCCGCGTCTCCGGGTCGATCTCGCCCGCCTTCACCCGCGCGAGGATGCCGCGCGGATCGAGCATCGCGAGCAGCTGGCGATTGTCGTCGACCACGTACACGTTCTGGGCCGGCCGGTTCGGCAGGCGCTCGAGCATGTCGCGCACCGAGACGTCCTCGTCGATCACGGCCGCGGCCGGCTTCACCAGGGCGCCCACCGTGCGCAGATGCCACTCGGCATCCCGGCCCGCGGGCGTCGGCTGCAGCGAGGCGTGGTACACCGACCGGCCGCGCCGATAGGCCTTGGCCGTGTACAGCGCGGTGACGCACGCGAGCATCAGCGGCAGCACCACGTCGTAGTCCAGCGTCATCTCGAAGATCATCAGGATCGAGGTGAGCGGCGCGTGCGTGGTGGCGGCGAGAAAACTGCCCATGCCGACCAGGGCATAGGCGCCGGGCGAAGAGGCCGCGGCGGGCCAGCCCCAGTGAACCAGCGAGCTCGCGAGCGCCCCCACGGCCGCGCCGATGAACAGCGTCGGGGTGAAGATGCCGCCGACGGCCCCCGAGCCGACGGTGGCCGAGGTGCTGACCACCTTCGCCGCGAACACGCCCACCAGCAGCCAGCCGGCGAGCTCGCCGCTCAGGATCGTACCCACCACGCTGTAGCCGTTGCCCCAGACCTGCGGGTAGGCGAGCGAGATGCACCCGACCACCAGGCCGCCGAGTCCCATGCGCACGTAGGCCGGCGCGACGACGCCCTCGAACCGCCGCTTGGTCCACTCCAGCAGGCCGAGGAACGGCGGCGCCAGATGGCCGATCACGACGCCGAGGATCCCGTACAGCAGCAGCTCCCAGTTGCTGCCGAACTGCACCCGCGGAATCGCGAACACGGGGCCGTACCCCAGGAAGCGATGGATGGTCACGTTCGCGGTGACCGAGGCGACCAGCAGCGGCCCGAAGCTCTCCATCGCGATCGAGCCCATGACGATCTCGGCCACGAACAGCGCGCCGGCGATGGGCGCGTTGTAGGCCGCCGCGATGCCGGCCGCCGCGCCGCAGGCGACCAGCAGCCGGCGCCGCGACACCGGGGCGCGCGACACCAGGCCGAGCTTCGAGCCGAGCAGCGCCGCGAGCTGCACCATCGGACCCTCGCGGCCGATCGAGCCGCCCGAGCCGATGGTGAACAGCGAGGACAGGCTCCGCAGCAGCGACGGACGCGCGGCGATCGCGCCGTCGCCCACCACGATGGCCTCCATGTAGTCGACCGCGCCGCGCCGGTCGACCAGCCGCATCCCCAGATGCAGCACCAGCCCCGCCGCCACGCCGCCGATCACCGGCGCGACCACCCGATGCCAGCCCTTCAGATCGCTCGCCGCGTGCACCAGCCCGCTCGATTCGCCCGTGAGCAGCAGCTGGATGAAGCGGATGCCCAAGCGAAAGCCCACGCTCGCGAGCGCCCCGCACAGGCCGGTGAGCGCCGCCCAGAACACGAGGCCGGTGAGCTCCTCGTGGCCGAGCAGCAGCAGGCGCACGCGCGTCAGCCAGCGGATCGGCCGCGCCGCCAGTTCCGTGAAGCGGGATTTCATGTCGATGGCATCGAGTCGTCCAGGGGCGCCGTCGCGGCGCGCCAGCGCAATTCTGCCAGCTTCGGGATCATCGGTAGCCATCCGATCACGCCCACCAGGCTCACCGCCGCCGCCACCACGAAGGCCGCCGCGAAGCCGCCCGTGGCGCCGATCAGCCGGCCGGTCAGCGCCGGCGCGACCACGCCCGCGAGATTGCCGAGCGCGTTCTGGATGCCGACCCAGCGGCCCGTGGCGGCGGCGCCCGCCAGGATCTGCGGCATGGCGTAGACGCCGGGCGAGGCCGCGCCGGTCAGCGCCTGATAGAGGAACATGCCGCCGAGCGCGAGCGGCCGCCCGCCGAACGCCATGGCGAGCATGCAGGCCACGGCACCCACGTGCGCGGCCGCCATCACCGATTTATAGGCGCCGCCGGCCGAGCCGCCGCGCGCGATCCAGCGGTCGATCGCGGTCCCGGCCGCCACCGCGGACAACGCATTGAGCGCGTACGCCGCGCCGGCGAGCTGCGACATCTCGAGGGTCGAGAAGCCCCGCTCGCGCACCAGATAGAAAGGCAGCCACGACAGCACGAAGTAGAAGGCGTAGTTCGACGAGAACAGGCCGAGGCTCGTCCCCCAGAGCGCCGGCTGCCGCAGGATCATGCCCCAGGTGGGCACCTCGGCGCCGGCCGCGTCCACGGCCCGCGCCCGCGGCGCCCGCGCGGACACCCGCGACCAGGGCACCAGCCACGTGAGCGAGAGCGCGCCAAAGAGCAAGAATGCGCTTCGCCATCCCCCGACCGACATCAGCGCGCCGCCGGCGTAAGTCCCCACCGCCGGGCCCGCGAGGTAGGCGAAGGCCACCACCCCGTTCGCCGAACCGAGGCGCCCGGGCGGCACCACCTCGGCGAGCAGTTTCGAGACGCAGGGGAAGCCGACGCTCTCGCCGAGACCGAGCAGCAAACGCAGGGTGAGCAGCGTCGCGAAGGAATGGGCAAGGCCCGTCAGCATCGTGGCGAGCGCCCACAGCACGAGGCCACCCGCCAGCACCCGCCGCGCCCCCACGCGCTCGGCGAGCCACCCCATGGGCACCTGGGCGCAGGCGTAGGTCCAGAAGAACGCCGACAGCACCATGCCCAGCTGGGCTTCGGTCAGGTGCAAATCCGCCTGGATCAGGTGCGCCGCCGTCGGCAGGGCGCCGCGGTCGACGTAATTGATGAACAGCGCCGCCGCGAGCAGCCCCACCACCCACCGGATCGGCCGCCGTCCGCCCGAGGCCTCGTGCGCGGCGGTCAGTTCGCGTAGTCCGCGCCCTCGCGGTCGAGCAGGCGCTTGAGGGCGGCGAAGTGCAGGTCGGCGCGATCGACCCCGCCGACGGCGGCGTCGGTCCCGAACTGCGCCACGGTGTGCGCGATCACCGCGTCGGGGATGCGCTTGAGCGCCCGCCCGGTCGCCATGGCGAGCAGCTGCGCCTGCGCGGCCCGCTCGAGGAAGTAGAGCCGCTCGAAGGCCTTCGGCACCGACTCGCCCACCACCAGCGCACCGTGATTGGCCATCAGCAGCACCGACTTGTCGCCGAGCGCGCGCGCCAGGCGCTCGCCCTCCTCGGGTCCCAGCGCGAGACCCTGATAGGGCACGTACGCCACCTCGCCGTGGAACATGAGCGCGCTCTGCACCGCCATCTCGAGCCGCGTGTCCTCCAGCATGCCGAGGGCCGTCGCATGCGGCATGTGGGTGTGCAGCACGCATCGGGCCCGCGCCGACAGGCGGTGCACGGGCAGGTGGATGTACCGCGCGGTCGGCTCCACCGGGCCCGGGCCGCTCACGATCTCGCCGGCGAAGTCGATCACCATGAAGTCGCTGGCCCGCACCTCCGACCAGTGCAGCCCGAAGGGCGCGAGCAAGAAACGGTCCGAGGTGCCCGGCACCATCAGCGTGAGGTGGTTGTCGATTCCCTCGTTCAGCCCGAAACGGGCCGCGAGCCGATGACAGGCGGCCAGCTCGATGCGCGCCTGGCGCTCCGGCTCGATGCGCGCCGCCGGACGGTGGAGCGGGACGTTCATGGTGCGGGCCTCGCTGGGTGTGTGCATCGAAATGTAACACTTCCGCACCGCCCGTAGGATCCGCGGGCTCGCCCGGCCCACGACGGGCGCGCGTTTCACGCAACGGTCACATGGCTTACGCACAATCGCCGCGCGGATCACCGAGGACCGCCGACACTTTCGAGGATACCGGCCGCCTTGACCACCATCGACCTGGTGTATTTCAACGCCGGCGGCGGACATCGATCCGCCGCCGTGGCGCTCGAGACCGTGATTCGTGAACAGGGCAGGCCGTGGACCGTGCGGCCGATCAACCTCATGGAGGTCCTCGACCCGCGGGACGTGTTCCGCAAGGCCACGGGCATGAGTCCGGAGGATCTCTACAACGCGCGGCTCGCCCGGGGCTGGAGCCTCGGGCTCGCGCAGGAGCTGAAGGTCTTGCAGGCCCTGATCCGCTTCGGCCGCAAGTCGATCAGCGGCCGGCTGCGCCGGCATTGGCGCCGCACGCAGCCGGACATGGTCGTCTCGCTCGTGCCGAACTTCAATCGGCCGATGTACGAGGGGCTCGCGGGCGCGCGGCCGGGCGCCCCGTACGTCACGGTGCTCACCGACTTCGCCGATTACCCGCCGCACTTCTGGATCGAGCCTCACCAGGACCAGCACTTCATCTGCGGAACCCCGCGCTCCGTGGCCCAGGCGCACGCCGCCGGCTACGACCGCCGGCACGTGCACCCGACCTCCGGCATGATCATCCGTCCGGACTTCTACCGCGAATGCACCCTCGATCGGCGCGCCGCGCGGCTCGCGCTCGGCCTCGATCCCGACCTGCCCACCGGCCTCGTCATGTTCGGCGGCCACGGGTCGCGCGTCATGCGCACCATCGCGAAGCGCCTCGCGGACGTGCAGCTCATATTCATCTGCGGCCACAACGCCGCGCTCGAGGCGCAGCTCGCCGCCATGCCGGCGCGCGCCCCGCGCCGGGTGCTCGGCTTCACCCACGACATGCGCCACTACATGCGCCTGGCGGACTTCTTCATCGGCAAGCCGGGTCCAGGCAGCATCAGCGAAGCGGTACAGCAAGGTCTGCCGGTGATCGTGGTGCACAACCGCTGGACCATGCCGCAGGAGCGCTACAACCCGTCGTGGGTCCGTGCCAATGGCGCCGGCCTCGTGCTCGAGAGCTACACGGATATGCGCGCCGGCGTCGCCTCGCTGATCGAGCAGCTGCCCCGATTGCGCGAGAACCTCGCGCGCATCGAGAACCGGGCGGTGTTCGAGATCCCGGAGATCCTCGCCGGAATTCTCGCCGCCGCACGGGTGCGCCCGGCGGCATCGCCGCGCGCGATCCACGGCCGCGAGCTGCTGCACTGAGGGCGCGGCGCGGGGTATCATCGGCCCCGTGAGCGTGTCGCACACCCGGCATTCCTCCCGCGCCGCGCCCATCGCGGCCGCCGCACTGGCGGTCTCGATCGGCTGGCCGGGCGCCGCCGCGCCCGTGGATGGCCTGGACGCGTTCATCCTCCACCACGCCACCGCACCCTATGGCGCGGGAGTCGGCGTCACGGGCAGCCTGGCGCGCTGGCGCGGCGGCCGGCCCGAGAGCATCTGCCCCCGCACCGTCGGACTCGAGCCGGCGTACGATGACTTCGTGACCGCGCGCGTCCGCGCGCTGGCCGCCGAGGTCGGCGCCCCGGTGCAGGCCAATCCCGACTGCCGGGACAACGTGCAGATCACCTTCACCGACGCGCCCGACAAGATCATGGCGCAGGTGCTGAAGACGGCCGCGCGCACGCTCGGCGTGCGCTATCCGACCCAGATCCGCAGGCAGCTCGAGGTCAGCGGCGCACACGCCATCCAGGGCTGGTACCTCACCACCGCCGGCGACGGCCGCGTGCTCAACACGGACGCGGACCTGCTCGGCGGCCCGGAGAATCTGCTGCCGTTGTGGCCGATCGTGATTCAGACCAGCCAGAGCGTGCACGGCGGCGCCTTCGGCGCGGGCTTCAGCGGCATCGTGGGAGTGGTGTTGGTGGTCGACACCCGACGGCTCGGGGATCTGAGCATCGGACCGATCGCCGACTATCTGGCCATGCTCGCCTTGTCGGTGGTGCAATCGCCGGATCATTGCGATCCGCCGCCGAGCATCTTCGACTTGATGACGCCGGACTGCCGCTCGCGCCCCGCGCCCACGGCCGTCACCGCGGCCGATATCGCCTTCTTGAAGGCGCTGTACTATCACAACACGGGCCTGGGTCCGACGCTGTCGCGGGACGACATTCGATCGAACATGCAGCAGCAGCTCGAGCACCCTTGAGGCGCGCGGCGGCGCGCGTCTCGGCGCATTGCGGGGCCCTCCGATCCAGCGCATCATGGATCGGATGAAGACCTTCCTGCTCGCCTTCGGCGCCCTGTTCTCCATCGTCAATCCGCTCTCCGGCGCCTTCATCTTCTTCGGCGCGACCCGCGAGCTCGATCGCCGGGTGCGCTCGCAGGTGTCGCGCTGGGTCGCCATCTACTCCTTCTGCATCTGCACCGCCTCGCTGTACGTCGGCGCCTACGTGCTGAGCTTCTTCGGCATCTCGATCCCGGTGCTGCGCGTGGCGGGCGGCATCATCGTCGCCATGTCCGGCTGGCGCATGCTCAACGAGCCCGACGCGACCGAGCAGCGGCGGCACGAGACCCCGAATCCACGCTCCATCACGATTGCGCCGAGCCGGCTCGCCTTCTACCCGCTCACCATGCCGCTGACCACCGGTCCCGGCACGATCTCGGTGGCCATCTCGCTCGGCGCGGGACGGCCCAGCGGCTTTCACGCCTCCTCGCTCGAGTTCTTCGTCGAGACGCTCGCCGCGGTGGCGCTGCTCGCGGCGCTGGTGTACGGCTTTTACCGAAATTCCGCGCGGCTCGCCGACCTGATCGGCCCGACCGGCACCACCATCGTGGTGCGGCTATCCGCGTTCCTGCTGTTCTGCATCGGCATCCAGGTGCTCTGGAACGGCGCCTCGGAACTGCTCGGCACCCTGCCGCTCGGCAGCGCCGGCGTCGGCTGAGGTCGCCGCCGGCACCGGCGCCGATGCCCGCGCGAACGGCAGCCGCCGCAGCCGCTCGCCGGTGAGCGCGTACCAGGCATTGGCCACGGCCGGGGCGATCGGCGGCGTCGCCACCTCGCCGATGCCGCCCGGCGGCGCGCCGCTCGCCACGATCTCGGTTTCGATCCGCGGCGTCTCG
>JAJXZV010000380.1 GCA_021779875.1 Pseudomonadota bacterium | reverse complement strand
GATCGTCCGGGAAAATGCACCGCGAGGCGTTCGCGGACGTTCGCGAGGCCGATCCCCGTGCCGGCGGCCGGCCTTCCAGCCGCCACGTCATTGGTGACGCCGAGGGTCAGCCGGTCCGCCGACACGGTCGCGGCGATCTCGATCGAAACACGGCCTCGATGGCCGGCGAGGCCGTGCACCACCGCGTTCTCGACCAACGGCTGCAGGATGAGGCTCGGCAGCCAGAGGCGGCCCGCGCCATCAGTGTCCGGCAGGGCGAATGCCAGCCGATCCGGGAAGCGCGCCTGCTGCAGCTCGAGGTAGGTGCGCACGAACTGCAGTTCCTCCGCGAAGCGAACGAACTCGTGCTCGCCGGCGCTGAGCAGCCGGCGCAGCAGGTCCGAGAGGCTGATGATCATCGACTGCGCGGCCTTCGGATTCCATTCGATGTGTCCGCGAATCGTGTGCAGCAGATTGAACAAGGTGTGCGGCGACAGCTGCATGCGCAGTGCCGCGAGGCGCGCCGTGCTGAACGCATGCTCGAGCGCGGCGACCTGCAACTCGGCGTCGCGAATGCGTGCGTACAGGGCGAGGCCAGTGACCAGCGCGAGGCCGAAGCCATAGGCCGGCAGGAACGTTACCCAGCTGGCGAGCCACAGCGCCCGGGACAGAGGCTCGTGCCAGGCGGACGCACCGTGCAGACTGGTGTCGCCGCGCAGCATCTCCGCCGCCACCATCGCCGGATAGGCGAGGGCGGCGAAGCACAGTGCCAGCGAAATCTGCAGCGGAATGGCGGCCCACAGCGGACGCCATCGAACCCGCAGCGATGTCCAGTACGAGAGCAACAGGAACGGCAACAGGATGAGATGCTCGATGACGCGCGTCTGCCAGCCTGCGAACAACGGCATGTCGATGAGGCGCTCGAAGCCGGTGCTCATGCCGTAGGCGTACAGCACGTTCGACACCGTCACGTATGCCCAGAACAGGCAGGTCACGACAAGGAACTGTCGGCGGCGCAGGCCGCCCAGAGCGCCGCTCGGCGGCGCGAACGTCGGCATCGGTGTGGCCATGGCGTGCAAGACTAGCGCAACAAGGGGCGGCGCGCCGGTCAGACCCGGCCCTCCGGGACGAAATCGTCCGTCGCGGGGATGGGTTCGATGCCGGGCCGCAGACGCCGCGGGTGTGGAGGCGTCTGATGGGGGCGTCGGAACCCTCACCGAGGAGCCAGCCATGAACATCGTCCACACGAAGATCGCGGAACCCTCGCAATCCCCGCGGGGCACGGCCCCGCGCCGGATCGGCCCGTTGCTGATGCTCTGCGGGGCCGTCACGCTGGTGGCCGCCGCCGGCGCCACCGCCGTCGCTGCGCCGCCGGAATCACCCAGCATCACGGTCCAGTACGAGCCGTGGAGCCTCGACAGCGATCGCGGAGCGAACGCCTTGTACCGCCGGATCGCGAGCGCCGCCGCGGGCGTCTGCCCGGCGGCGAGCCCGCGGGAGCTGGCGCGCTTCGCGGCGACCGAGCGGTGCCGCAAGGACGCGATCGCCCGGGCCGTCCGACAGATCGGCAGCCCGCGGCTCGCCGAGGTGCTTGCCGCTCGAACGAGTCGCGGCTGACGGGCGGGCAGCGGCGTTCCGTGGGGCGGTCCGCGGAACGCCGCCGCCGGGTCAGCCGTGTACGGCGCTGGGCGCGGTTGCCGCGGCCAGACGGCCGTCCCGATAGTCCGCGAGCGCCTGCTCGATCTCTTCGCGCGTGTTCATCACGAAGGGGCCGTATTGCACGACCGGCTCGCGCAGAGGCCTGGCCGCGAGCAGCAGAAACCGGACCCCGCCGGCGTCCGCGAGCACGCGCACGCCGTCGCCGTCGGACAACACGCCGGCGGCACGATGGGGCAGGGGCTTGGCCTCGCCGGCGGCGCCGATCCGGGCGCTGCCCTCGTAGACATAGAGGAAGGCATTGCGGCCCGCCGGGACCGGTGCGTCGAAGGACGCGCCGGCCGGGAGCCGAACGTCGAGGTACAGCGGGTCGGTGCTCATGGCGCCGTCACCATTGACCGGCCCGCGCGCCAGCGCGCCGCCCTGCGCGATCGAGCCCGCGATGACCTTCACCTCGCCGCCGTGCGGCAGCGTGAGCGTTGGAATGTCGCGCGCGGGAATGTCGCGATAGGCGGCGGGTTTCATCTTCTCCTTCGACGGAAGATTGAGCCAGAGCTGGAAGCCGCGCATGCGGCCCTGGCTCTGCTGCGGCATCTCCGAGTGGATGATGCCGTGCGCGGCGGTCATCCACTGCACGTCGCCGGGGCCGAGGTCGCCGCGGTTGCCGAGATGGTCCTCGTGGCGCATGTGGCCGTCGAGCATGTAGGTGACGGTCTCGAAGCCGCGATGCGGATGCGCCGGGAAGCCGGCGATGTAGTCGTCCGGATCGTCGGAGTAGAACTCGTCGAGCATCAGGAACGGATCCACGTGCAGTCCGCGCTGGCTGCCGAGGCTGCGGCGCAGCTTGACGCCCGCGCCGTCGGAAGTCGGCATGGATTCGATGACGTGGACCAGGGTGCGAGTGTTCTGCATCTCATGTCTCCTCGGGGTCGGCGGTTCGTCCGTCGGTCAGGCGGCCAGGCGTGCGATATCGGCCGCCGCCTTGGCAAGTCCCGCCTCCTTGCTCTGCGCACTGACGGCGAGACCCTCAGCGTAGACGAATTGCACGTCGGCGATGCCGATGAAGCGCAGGAAGTCGCGCACATAGCCGGTCTGCGTGTCCATCGGCGTGCCGGCGTAGAAGCCGCCGCGCGTGGCGAACACATAGGCCTTCTTGCCGGTGAGCAGACCGACGGGGCCCGCGGCCTCGTAGCGGAAGGTGACGCCGGCGCGGGCGACGTGGTCGAAGTAGGCCTTGAGCTGCGAGGGCACGCCGAAGTTGTACATCGGCAGGCCGATCACGATCACGTCGGCGCGCTTCAATTCATCGATCAGGGAGTCCGAGTAGGCGATCACCGCGTGCTGCGCGGCGCTGCGCTCGCCTGGCGGGGTGATGAAGGCGCCGAAGCGCTCGCCATCGAGGTGTGGGATGGCGCCGCCCGCGACGTCGCGCACCTGCACCGAAACGTCCGGATGGCGCACGCGGTACGCGGCGACGAATTGGTCGGCCAGGCGGCCCGACTGGCCCTGGTCGGCGCTGATGCTGGCATTGATCTTGAGCAAGGTGGTCATGAAGGCATCTCCTGAAAGGTCCGTGCGGGACGGTAGCCATGGGTCAGCTCATATTTAAATATTGATGAAATAGATAAAAAAGCAGAATATTTCGGCTTAACAGATCAGTTTATTGGATCAATGGCCGACCATCCGCGAATTTCCCTGGAGCAATGGCGTTCGCTTCGCGCCGTGGTGGAGGCGGGCGGCTATGCCTCGGCGGCCGAGCGGCTGCACAAGAGCCAGTCGGCGGTGACCTACGCGGTTCAGAAACTGGAGCGGCTGCTCGGCGTACGGGTGTTCGAAATCCTCGGCCGCAAGGCGCACCTGACGGCGGCCGGAGAAGTGCTGTACCGCCGTGCCAAGGCGCTGCTGGAGGAGGCCGGTGCTCTGGAGGACGCGGCGGCCGGACTGGCCGCCGGCTGGGAGCCCGAGCTGCGGCTCGCCGTGGAAATCATCTTCCCGACCTGGCTGCTGCTGCAGTGCTTCGGGCAATTCGCCGAGGAACGGCCGCAGACGCGCATCGAACTGTACGAGAGCGTGCTGAGCGGTACCGAGGAGGCGCTGGCGCAGCGGCAGGTGGACCTCGCGATCTGCTCCCGTGTGCCCCCGGGGTTCGCGGGCGATCCGCTCATGCGATTGCGCTTCGTCGCCGCCGCGCACCCCGATCATCCGCTGCATCGGCTTGGGCGCGAGCTGACGCTGCAGGACCTGCGCAAGCATCGCCACCTCGTGATCCGCGATACCGGCAGCCGGCGACGCAGCGGCAGCTGGCTCGGCGCGGAGCAGAGCTGGACGGTGAGTCACAAGGCGACCTCGATCCACGCGGCAACCCTGGGGCTCGGGTTCGCGTGGTTCCCCGAGGAGACGGTGCGCGACGAATTGGCGCGCGGCGCGCTCAAGCCGCTGCCGTTGCGCGAGGGTGGGGAGCGATGGGGCGAGTTGTATCTCGTGTTCGCGGATCGCGACTACGCCGGGCCCGGTACGCTGCGCCTGGCGCAGATCATCCGCACACGGGTGCAGGAGCTCTGCCCGCAGGCGAAGGAGCGATCATGACGAGGAGCGATGCGCCGTGGTCATTCGGGTCGGCCGGCCGTGCGGTCGCGGGCTGGTTGGCGATCGGCGCGGCGGCCGCGGCCGCCGCGCCGTCCGCCGACGGCGGGTGGCCGGCCTACGGCGGTGATGGGGGCGGCATGCGCTACTCGCCGCTCACGCAGATCACGCCGGCGAACGTCGGCTCTCTGCGGGTGGCATGGACTTACCGCACCGGCGAATTGGGCGAAGGCGTCAGGGACTGGAACCGGGCGGCATTCGAAGCCACTCCGATCTTCCACGACGGAGCCTTGTATTTCACCACCAGCGGCACCAACGTCGTGGCGGTGGATGCGGCGAGCGGAGCCGAGCGCTGGCGTCACGATTCGCATGACCGCCGCGACCTGCGTCATTCGGATGGTGTTTCGCGCGGCGTTTCGCTGTGGGTGGACGCGGCGACGGCGCCGGGCGCGCTCTGCCATGCGCGCATCCTCGCGCCGACCCTCGACAGCCGCCTGCTGGCGTTGGATGCGGCCACCGGCAAGCCGTGCCCGGATTTCGGCGCGGCAGGTGCGATCGATCTGCGGCGCGGCATCCCGTCGGCGGAGCAGCCGGACGACGGCTGGCGCAATTACCTCGTGACCTCCCCGCCCGCGATCCTCAACGGCAAGCTCATCGTCGGCTCGTCGATCGGCGACAATCGCGCCGTCGAATCGGAGCCCGGCGTGGTACGGGCATTCGACGCCCGAACCGGCGCGCTCCTCTGGAGCTGGGATCCCATCCCGCGCAATGCCTCCGACCCGATTCATGGCGAATGGAGCGCGCGCGGCGCGCAGCTGACCGGTGCGGCCAATGCCTGGGCGCCGCTCTCGGTGGACGCCGCGCGCAACCGGGTATTCGTGCCGACGGGCTCCGCCAGTCCGGATTACTTCGGCGGCGAGCGGCCGGGGGACGATCGTTGGGCCGATTCCCTGGTGGCGCTCGACGGCGATACCGGCCGCCTGATCTGGGGGCGCCAATTGGTGCACCATGATCTGTGGGATTACGACGTGGCGTCCCAGCCGACGCTCGTGCCGTTGATCCACGACGGCCGCCGGATCTCTGCGGTGATCCAGGCCACCAAGACCGGCTTTCTCTACACCTTGGAGCGCGACGGCGGCGTCCCCGTCTTCCCGATCGTGGAGAGGCCGGTGCCGCAGGATGCAGTGCCCGGCGAGATGCCCGCGCGCACGCAGCCCTATCCGGTGGCGCCACCCGCGCTCGCCCGCCAGTCGCCGGTGACGCCGGAGGACGCCTGGGGGCTCACCTGGTTCGACACCCGGTACTGCAGGAAGCTCATCGCGGCGGGCCGCTCCGAAGGGATGTTCCAGCCGCCGGCCATCCGCGAGTCGATCATGTTGCCGGGCAGTGCCGGCGGCGTGAACTGGGGCGGCGTCGCCTTCGATCCGCTGCGCCAGATCGCCATCGCCAACGTCATGAACCTGCCTTTCGTGGTCGCCCTGGTGCCGCGCGCGCAACTGGCGGCCCAGCGCGGCGATTCCCGGTATCAAGGGTACGAATTCGGCGAGATGCGCGGCACGCCCTATGCGATGCGCCGCCGAGCCTTGCTCTCGCCGCTCGGCGTCCCCTGCATCAAGCCGCCGTGGGGCACGCTGAGCGCCGTGGACATGGTACGCGGTACCATCAAGTGGCAGGTGCCACTGGGCGATACGCCGTTCATCCCGTTCAATCTCGGCATGCCCAACATCGGCGGCCCCGTCGTCACCGGCGGCGGTTTGGTGTTCATCGCCGCGAGTCTCGACGACCGTTTGCGCGCCTTCGACGTCGACACCGGCCGGCTGCGCTGGCAGGTGAAGCTGCCAGCCGGCGGCCAGGCGACGCCGATGACCTATTCGATGAACGGTCGGCAGTATCTGGTCATCGCCGCCGGAGGCTACAAGGATGCGAGCACGCGCGGCGACTATCTCGTGGCGTACGCGCTGCCGCCCTGAGCGACGCGCGATCGGCATCCGCCCTCGGCACGCATGCTATAAAAGCGCATGCAAACGCAACCGACCGGAAGCCTCGAGGCGGCCCTGGCGCATGCCGGCCGCCTACTGAACACCGATCCCGCGCTCGCGGCCGAACAGGCCGGCGAGATTCTCAAGGCGGTGCCGAACCATCCGCGCGCCATGCTGCTGCTCGGCATTGCACGGCGCAGCACCGGCGATCTAACCGGCGCGCTCGCCACGCTCGAACCCCTCGCGGCCGCGCAGCCGAATTCCGCCGCGACCCACTACGAACTCGGGCTGACGCTCGGCGAATCGGGCGACCCCGAGCGCGCTATCGCCGCATTGCGGCGCGTGGTCGAACTGAAGGCCGACTTCGCCGATGCCTGGCGGGCGATCGGCGACCTGTCGTTCCTGCGCGGGGACACGGCGGGCGCCGACGCCGCATACGCACGCCAGATCCAGGCGTCCACCAAGGATCCGCGCCTGCTCACCGCCGCGGCCGCGCTGTGCGCCAATCAAATTCCGGACGCAGAGCGCCTGCTGAAGACGCACCTGAAGAGTCATCCGACCGACGTCGCGGCGATCCGCATGCTCGCCGAGGTCGCGGGACGCCTGGGCCGATATCTCGACGCGGAGAACCTGCTCGCCCGATGCCTCGAGCTCGTCCCGAGCTTCACCGCCGCCCGACACAACTACGCGCTGGCGCTGCATCGGCAGAACAAGTCGGCCGCGGCGCTGCGCCAGATCGACCTCTTGTGCGCGTCCGAGCCGCACAACCCGGGCCACCGCAATCTGAAGGCGGTGGTCCTCGCGAAGATCGGCGATTACCAGGAATCGATCGAACTCTACGCCGAAGTGCTCGCAAGCGTTCCGAATCAACCGAAACTCTGGCTGAGCTACGGGCATGCGCTCGCTTCGGCCGGAAGGGAGCAGGAGGGCATAGAGGCCTATCGGCGCAGCGCCGAGCTCGAGCCGGGCTTCGGGGAAGCCTATTGGAGTCTCGCGAACCTGAAGACCTTCCGCTTCAGCGGGGCGGATCTGGCCGCGATGCAGGCGCAGCTCGCGCGCACGGACATCAGCGAGGAGGATCGCTTCCATTTCCATTTTGCGATCGGCAAGGCGTTCGAGGACTCGCGCGACTACCCGTCGGCCTTCGGGCACTACGACCGCGGCAATCAGCTACGCCGCGCCGGCATCCGTTACGACGCCGAAGAGACGTCGGACTTCGTGCGCCGCTCGAAGGAGTTATTCACCGCGGCATACTTCGAGGAGCGACGCGGGCTCGGCTTCGCCGGGACGGACGCGATCTTCATCGTCGGCCTGCCGCGCGCCGGCTCGACCCTGATCGAGCAGATCCTCGCCAGTCATTCCTCGGTGGAGGGCACGATGGAACTGCCGGACGTCATGGCGATGGCCCAGATCCTCGGCGGCCGCAATGGGCGCGGCGGCGAACAGCGGTATCCCGCGGTGCTCGCCACGCTGAGCGCGGATGAATGCGCCGCCCTGGGCCGGCAATACCTCGAGCAGACCCGCATCCAGCGAAGGACCGCCAAGCCGCTGTTCATCGACAAGATGCCGAACAACTTCCTGCACATCGGCCTCATCCACCAGATTCTGCCCAACGCCAGGATCATCGACGCCCGGCGTCATCCGCTCGCCTGCTGCTTCTCCGGCTTCAAGCAGCATTTCGCGCGGGGCCAGCATTACACGTACGACCTCGTGGAACTCGGCCGCTACTACCGCGACTACGTGGACCTGATGGCGCACTTCGACGAAGTGCTTCCGGGTCGGATTCATCGCGTGCATTACGAGTCGATGATCGAGGACACCGAGGCCGAGGTTCGGCGTCTGCTGGCGTATTGCGGTCTGCCGTTCGAGCCCGCGTGCCTGCGCTTCTACGAGAACGATCGCGCGGTGAGAACCGCGAGCAGGCAGCAGGTCAGGCAGCCGATCTTTCGCGAAGGAATCGATCACTGGCGAAATTTCGAGCAATGGCTCGGTCCGCTCGAGAATGCGCTCGGCTCCGCGCTGCGCGAGCCTCGAAAAAAATATTAGCGATCGACGTTGGCAATTCTCCGAGCATCACGTAGATTCGATCCAAGGGAGGTGGCGCAAAAAAATGACGAGGGATGAACATGACACGAAGCCGAAAGCGGAAGCTGCGGCGTCAACGCGCCAAATGGGTGCGCGTGCCGCTCGCCTCCGCACTGTTTATGGGCGCAGCCGCCCATGCCGAGCCCGCGACCGAGACTGAGCAACTCGCCGAAGTCGTGGTCACCGCACAGAAGCGCGTGGAGGATCTGCAGAAGGTTCCAATCAGCATGCAGGTGCTGGGTGGCGAGAAGCTCGATCAGCTCAATGTCTCCAGCTTCGACGACTACGCGAAATTCCTCCCGAGCGTCAGTTTTCAATCCACCGGTCCCGGACAGGCGCAGCTCTACTTTCGCGGCATCGCGAGCGGCGGCGACGGCCTGCATTCCGGTTCACTGCCGGCGACGGGCGTCTACCTCGAC
>JAJXZV010000415.1 GCA_021779875.1 Pseudomonadota bacterium | reverse complement strand
ACCCGGTGATGCCGATGTGCAGGCCGAGATCCAGATAATCCTCGAGTTCCGCCGCGCCGCCGGTGAAGCAGTGCGCGACGCCGCCGGCGAGCCGGCCGCGAAAGTCGGCGAGGATGGCCCGGAAATCCGCGTGCGCGTCCCGCTGGTGCAGGAACACCGGCTTGCGCACGTCCGCCGCGATCTGCAGCTGTGCGGCGAAGGCGGCGCGCTGCGCCTCGCGCGGCGAGAAATCGCGGAAATAGTCGAGCCCGCATTCGCCCACGGCCACCACGGGCCGCAGCGCGAGCAGCTCGCCGAGCCTTGCGTGCGCCGCGGCGTCGAATCCGGCCGCGTGGTGCGGGTGCACGCCTGCCGTGCTCCACAGCACGCCGGGATGGGCGGCGGCGAGTTCGGCGGCGGCCGCTGAGCCCGCCGCATCGGCCCCGGTGACGATCTGGCGCGTGACCCCGGCCTCGCGTGCGCGTTCGAGCACGGCCTCGCGGTCGGCGTCGAAGCTCGAGTGCGTCAGGTTGGAACCGATGTCGATCCATTCGAGATTCAAGCGGGGTCACTCCGGCGTGCCATCGTCGGACTAGCATCGCCGATGCCCGCTCGGGATGTCGATACTGGTATCATTCCGCGCGATGAGAACCCAGGGCACACAGCTGTCGTTGTTCCAGACCCCGGGGTCGAGCGACCCGTTCGCCGTTCGCGTGAGCGAGCGGGCGCGGCGCCTCACGGCGCGGGTGCACGTCGGCGGCCGGGTGGAGATCGTGGTGCCGATGGGGGTCAACCCGCGGATGGTGCGTGACTTCGTGCGGCGCTTCACGCCGTGGATCGACCGCAAGGTCGAGGCCATGCGCTGCGCGGCGGAGCCGGCCGTGGAGGTACCGCCCGAGGTGCGCCTCGCCTTTTCCGAGGAGCGCTTCGCGGTCGAGTGGCGGCCCGCGGCGAAGCGCGTGCTCGCCGAGCGCGGCGGACGGCTCGAGTTGCTGGCCCCGGACGCCTCGGGCGCCCGCGGCCTGCTGCAGGGCTGGTTGAAGCAGGCCGCGGCCGCGCGTCTCGCGCCGGCCTTGCTCGAGCTCGCCGCACGGCTCGACATCCGCGTGGGCCGGGTCGCGATCCGCCGCCAGCGCACGCGCTGGGGAAGCTGTTCCACCCGCGGCACGGTGAGCCTGAATTGCTCGCTGCTGTTCCTGCATCCCGACGTGGTGCGCTACCTGTTCGTGCACGAGCTGGCGCACACGCGTCACATGAACCACTCGGCGAGCTTCTGGCGCCTGGTGGAGCGGATCGAGCCGGATTACCGGCGCCTCGACCGCGAGCTGCTGGCCGGCTGGCGCACGGTGCCGGCGTGGGTCTTCACGTCCTGACCATGGGCGGATCCGAGCCGCCGAGCAAGTCGTTCGTGGACCTGGCCGACGAGCAGGTCCACTGGGACCTGCGCGACACGATGAGCTACGGGCAGTATCTCAATCTCGATAAGCTGCTCGATGCCCAGCACCCGCTGTCCTACCACCACGATGAGATGCTCTTCATCACCATCCATCAGGTGTCCGAGCTGTGGATGAAGCTCTGCCTGCACGAATTGACCGCGACCGTCGCCTGCGTGCGGCGCGACGACCTCGGCCCGACCTTCAAGATGTTCGCGCGCGTGTCGACCATCCAGGAGCAGCTCCTGCACGCCTGGGGCGTGCTGGCGACCGTCACCCCCTACGACTACTCGGCCTTTCGCAACAGCCTCGGGCATTCGTCGGGCTTCCAGTCGGCGCAGTACCGGCTGCTCGAGTTCATGATCGGCAACAAGAACGCCGAGATGATCAAGGTCTTTCGCAGCGATCCGCCGGTCCACGAGACCCTCGAGCGGGCGCTGCGCGCGCCCAGCCTGTACGACGAGGTGCTGAGGCTGCTGAGCCGGCGCGGGTTGAACGTGCCCGCCGAGGCGATCGACCGTGATTTCAGCCAGCCCTACCAGGCGAGCAAGCAGGTGGCGGCGGCCTGGCTCAGCGTGTACCACAATTCGGTCAAGGACTGGGACCTGTACGAGCTGGCGGAGCGGCTGGTCGACCTGGACTACAAGTTCCAGCTGTGGCGGTTCACCCACGCCAAGACCGTCGAGCGCATCATCGGCCACAAGCGCGGCACCGGCGGCACCGGCGGCGTTTCGTATCTGACGAAGGCGCTGGAGCTCAAGTTCTTCCCCGAACTCTGGACCATCAGAACATCCATGTAGGCGCCGTGATGACGAATTCCCAGGACCGGTTGCAGAACGTCAACGTGATCGCCAGCGAGCTGCTGGCGACGCCCGAGGACGTCAAGCGGGCGCTGCCCATGACGGAGCGGGCGGCGGGCACGGTGCTGCGCGCGCGCGAGGCGGTGCGGGCGATCCTGGAGCGGCGCGATCCCCGGCTGTTCGTGGTCGTGGGTCCGTGTTCGATCCACGACGTGGAGGCGGCCCGCGAGTACGCGACCCGGCTGCAGCGCCTGGCGGCCGACGTCGAGTCGACGATGCTGCTGGTGATGCGCGTCTATTTCGAGAAGCCTCGCACCACGGTCGGCTGGAAGGGCCTGATCAACGATCCGGACATGGACGATTCCTTCCACATCGAGAAGGGCATCCGCCTCGCCCGGGACCTGCTGCTGTACGTGGCGGAGCTGGGCCTGCCCGCGGGCACCGAGGCGCTCGATCCGATCATGCCGCAGTACGTGTCGGAATTGATCACCTGGACGGCGATCGGCGCGCGCACCACGGAGTCGCAGACGCACCGCGAGATGGCGAGCGGCCTATCGACCCCGGTTGGATTCAAGAACGGCACCGACGGTTCGCTCGGCGCGTCGATCAACGCCCTGCAGTCCGTGCGCCATCCGCACCACTTCCTCGGCATCACGCAACAGGGGCAGTCGGCGGTGTTCCGCACCCGGGGCAACCAGCACGCCCACCTGGTCCTGCGCGGCGGCGGCGGCCGGGCCAACTACGACGCGGTGAGCATCGCCATGGCAGAGCGCGAGCTCGCCACGGCGCAGCTGCCCGCCCGCATCGTGGTCGACTGCAGCCACGGCAACTCGAACAAGGATCCGACGCTGCAGCCGCTGATCGCGGAGAACTGCGTGAATCAGATCCTCGAGGGCAACCGCTCCATCGTCGGATTGATGCTCGAGAGCAACTTGCGCGCCGGCAATCAGCCCATCCCGAAGGACTTGAGCAAGTTGGAATACGGGGTGTCGGTCACGGATCCATGCATCGACTGGGATACGACCGAATCCCTGCTTGGCAAGCTGCACGGATCGCTGGCGAGCGTGCGGCGCTGAGCGCCGCGCGCCGTTTCCACAGCCGGTAGCCGAGCAGCACCGCGAGGCCGAGCGCGTACAGCGCCGGCTCGCGGATGTCCTTCTTGACCTGCCACCAGAAATGCCACACCCCGAGCACGGCTACGGGATAGACCAGCGCGTGCAGCCGGGTCCAGCGCCGCCGCAGCCGCCGCTGCGCCCGGTCCGTCGAGGTGAGCGCGAGCGGCACGAGCATGAGCAGGGCCGCCATGCCGATGGTGATGTAGGGGCGTTTTACGACGTCGCGCCACAGGGCGGCGAAGTCGCCGCCCTGGTCGAGGAACAGGTACACCGCAAGGTGCAGCGCGGCGTAGAAGAACGCGAACAAGCCGACCATGCGCCGCAGCCGCAGCCAGATCGGCCAGCCCGTCAGATCGCGCAGCGGCGTCATCGCCAGGGTGATCAAAAGGAGATTGAGCGCCCATCGGCCGGCGCCGTGCAGCAGCACGGCAATCGGGTCCGCTCCGAGCGGCACGGCGGGCAGCGCGCCGAGCAGACCGGAGAGCTGGGCCGCGCCGACCGCCAGGCGCAGCGCCGGCCACAGGCAGGCGAGGAAGAGGATCGGCTTGAGCGCCCGGTGAGCCATCCCCATCAGAAATTCCTCCGCAGGTCCATGCCGGCATACAGGCTCGCGACCTGGTTCGCATAGCCGTTGAACGGCAGGGTGGGGCGGCGCGCGCCGAACAACCCGGCGCCGATGCGCCGCTCGGATGCCTGGCTCCAGCGCGGATGATCCACCTCCGGATTGACGTTCGCGAAGAACCCGTACTCGTCCGACGCCGACAGCGCCCAGGTGGTGCGGGGCATCTTCTCGACGAAATCGATGGCGACGATGGCCTTGATGCTCTTGAAGCCGTACTTCCAAGGCGTCACCAGCCGCAGCGGCGCCCCATTCTGGTTGGGCAGGGTCTTGCCGTACAGGCCGACCGCCAGCAACGTGAGCGGGTGCATGGCCTCATCCATGCGCAGGCCCTCGACGTAGGGCCAATCGAGGATCCGGTAGGTCTGTCCGGGCATCCGCTTCGGATCGTACAGGGTCTTGAACGCCACGTACTTCGCGCGCGAGGTGGGCTTGAAGCGCTTCAGCAGGTCGCCGAGCGGAAATCCGACCCACGGGATCACCATGGACCAGGCCTCCACACAGCGGAATCGGTAGACGCGCTCCTCCAGCGGATGGGGCTCGATGATGTCCTCGAGGGTGAAACGGCCGGTCACCTCGGCCTCGCCGCCGACGGCGACGCTCCAGGGCCGGGCCTGGAAATCCCGGGCGCGCTCGGCCGGATCGGACTTGGCGGTGCCGAACTCGTAGTAGTTGTTGTAGGTGGTGATGTCCTGGTAGCTGTTCGGCGGATCCTCGACGCTCAGCGCGGCGTTGCGCGTGAAGGCGAGCGCCGCCGCGCCCTGGCCGCGGGCCGGGGTCGCCCAGGCGCCGAGTGCCTGCAGGGCGGCGGCTCCCAGCCCGCCCGCGAGCAGCGCGCGGCGCGACAAGTACTTCTCATAGGGCGTGATCTCGGACGGCAGGATCGTGTCCGTGTTCCGCCCTTTCCTGGTGCTGCGCATATCCGCTCCCGTCGCCATCGATACCGAGTAGACCGGCCGAAGGGGCGGTTTGTTACGTCCAGAGGGCGGTGGGGATGCCGGCCGCGGCCGCGCTGCGGCGCGCGGCGCCGCCGCCGTTGACGAGCACGGCCCGTTCCGCGAGCCGCAGATGCGGCAGATCCGACGCGCTGTTCCCGTAGGCGGTGATCGCGGCGCCCGGGAAGCGCCCGCGCAGGGTCTGCAGGCAGCGCGACTTCTCCTCGCCGCGCCGGTTGGGCGTGGTCAGTCGGCCGTCGAGGGTGTGCGCGTCCCAGGCGACGCCGGTGCACAGCGTCAGCTCGAAGCCGAGCAGCCGGCCGATTCGCGGAACGTACAGGTCGGGGCTCGCCGACAGCAGAACCAGGTGGTCGCCCGCGGCGCGATGCGCCTCGAGTGCGGCCAGCGCCGCCGGCCGGAACATGCCCGCGCCGCGCATGCCCTCCACGAACCGATCCGCCCAGGCGTCGATGCGTTCGCGCGGCTCGCCGCCCAGCACCGCGCGGATCACGCGGGACTTGAGGCGGCCGCGGTCGCGGCCGGCCGCGAGGTACTCGAGCGCCGCCGGGGCCAGCCGCCACAGCCGCGGGAGCCTCGCCGGATGGCGCCGCACGTAGCCGGCGAGGAACGCGCCGAGCGTGTCGTGCCAGGTGAGGGTGCCGTCGAGATCGAACAGCGCCACGCCCGGCGAGGGGTCGCGCGCGATGGGGTCGGTCATGGCGGGAACTATAGCGGAATTGCCGAGTCGGGTCGGCGGCGGCGGGTCGATCGGCTAGAATGCGCGGCTGGCGCGGGCGCGCCGCGGTATTGCGCAAACGAGGAGATGGAACATGCGTGAGCAAGCCTTGACGGCGCGGCGGCGCGGACTGCGTCCCGGGCGCGGCGCCTGGACCGCCGCCTGGCTGCTCGGTGCCCTGTGCACCGGCGGCGTGGCGCGCGCGGACGCGGAACACGCGACGGTCGCGGGCTTCACCTTCGTCAAGGAGCTCGACGGGATCGAGGAGTACCGGCTCGATTCGAACGGCCTGACGGTCCTCCTGGCGCCGGATCACTCGGCGCCCGTGGCCACCTTCCAGGTGACCTACCAGGTCGGCTCGCGCAACGAGGTGACCGGGACGACCGGCGCGACGCACCTGCTCGAGCACCTGATGTTCAAGGGCAGCGAGAATTTCAACGACCCGAAGGGCAATAGCGTGAAGCAGTACCTCGAGCGGGTCGGCGGCCAGTTCAACGCCAGCACCTCGGTGGACCGGACGAATTATTTCGCCACCGTGGGGCGCGCGAACCTCGACGGTTACATCGCCATCGAGGCCGATCGGATGCGCCGGCTGTGGCTGCGCGAGGCCGACCGGCAGGCGGAGATGACGGTGGTGCGCAACGAATTCGAGCGCGGCCAGAACGATCCGGACAACGTCCTCATGGAGGAGGTCACGGCGGCCGCCTACGTGGCCCTGCCGTATCACCACCCCACCATCGGCTGGCGCAGCGACATCGAGCACGTGCCCATCGGCAAGCTGCGCGAGTTCTACGACACCTTCTACTGGCCGAACAACGCCACCGTCACGGTGGTCGGCGACATCGACCGCGCCGCCGTGCTCGGCATGATCAAGAAGCACTACGGCGTGTATCCGCACTCGCCGAAGGCCATACCCGCGATCTACACCGAGGAGCCGGCCCAGTCCGGACCGCGCCGCGTGGTCGTCAAGCGCCCCGGGGAACTCGGCACGGTGATCATCGCCCACAAGGTGCCGGACGGGCGCGCCGCGGACCAGCCCGCCCTCGACATGCTCGACGCGATCCTGAGCTCCGGCAAGAACGGCCGCCTGTATCGCGCCCTGGTCGACCAGGGTCTCGCGCTGAGCGCGAGCGCCGGCACCGATCTGCATCACGACCTGTCCCTGCACACGGTGTACGCGACCCTCGCGCCCGGCACCACGCACGAGCAGGTGGAGCAGGCGCTGCTCGCCGAGATCGACAGGGTCAAGAGCGACGGCGTGACGGCCGAGGAGGTCGAGCGCGTCAAGCGGCAGTACGTGGCGGCGGACGCCTACAAGCGCGACGGCACCGCGGCGGTCGCGAGCGAACTCAACGAATGGATAGCGATCGGCGACTGGACGCTGTACGTGACGTTCTCGCAGCGGGTGCAGCAGGTCACCGCGGCGGACGTGCAGCGGGTCGCGAAGCAGTACCTCACCGAGGATCAAAGCACGACGGGCTGGTTCGTACCCGTGCCGCCCGCCGGGGAGAAAGGCCCGTGATCAAGCGCTACCTATTCGCGGCGATGCTCCTCGCGAGCGGCGCCTCCTCGGCCGAAATGGCCTCCCAGGGGCAGCGCGCGTCGGTTGCCGGCATCGATCTGGTGACCTACCGGACTCAGGTCAAGGACGTGGTGATGATCGAGGGCGCGCTGCCCGCGGGCGACGCGATGGCGGGATCGGGCAACATCGCCGTTCCGACCCTGACCGGCATGATGATCGACCGGGGCACCCGGTCGCTCGATAAGTTCGAGATCGCCCGGCAGCTCGACGACGTGGGGGCGCAGATCTCCTTCGGCGTCGGCACGCAGAGCGTGCAGGTGCGCGCCCGCTGTCTGACCAAGGACCTGCCGAGGGTGATCGGTCTGATCGCCGCGGAGTTGCGCGAGCCGGCGATGGCGTCCGGGGAGTTCTCCAAGGCGCGGCAGCAGTTCATCGGCTCCCTCGAAGCATCGCTGCAGAGCACCGAGGCGCGCGCGCAGGAGGCCTTCGGCCGCGCCGTGTTCCCGCCGGGCCACCCGAACCGGCCGCACACCGCCGCGGAGTACATCGCGGCGGCGAAGACCGTACGCCTCGAGGAGGTCAGGGCCTTCCACGCGAGCTATTACGGCCCCGCCCACATGACCCTGGTGCTCGCGGGCGACGTGCCGGACGATGCGCGGGAAGTGGTGGCCAAGGCGTTCGCCGGCTGGACGGGCGGCCGTGATTATCTGCGCGCCGCCGCGCCGGCGCGGCCCGCGGGTCCGCAGCAGGCCGCGATCGAGCTCAAGGACAAGCCCAGCGTGACCGTGGTGCTCGGCCAGGCGACGGGCCTGAGCTACCGCGATCCGGATGCGCTGCCCCTGCACGTGGGCACCGCCATCCTGGGGCACGGTTTCACGGGAAGGCTGATGGGCATCGTGCGCGACAAGGAGGGCCTGACCTACAACATCAGCGCCGCGGTCGCCCAGGACAGCATCGCCGACGGCTACTGGGACGTCACCGCGAGCTTCGCGCCCAGCCTGCTCGAGCGGGGCATCGCCTCGACCCGCCGCGAGGTCGAACGGTGGTGGCGCGACGGGGTCACCGAGACCGAACTGGCCGATCGCAAGCAGGGCATGGTCGGAGGCTACTACGTGGGCCTGTCGACCACCGGCGGGCTGGCCGCCTCGATCCTCGTGGCACTCCAGCGCGGCTACGACCTGGGCTGGCTGGACGGGTATCCGGCGGCCGTCGAGGCATTGACGCGCGAGCAGGTGAATGCGGCCATCCGTGCGCATCTCGACCCCGCCAAGCTCGTGCTCGTCGAAGCCGGCAGCGTCCCGGCGGCCCCGGTGCCGGCGGCCCCGGCGAATTGACCGGCGGCGGCCGCCCCCGGGGCGGCCGCCGCGCGGCCGGTCAGGCGGCCCGGGCGGGAGCTGCCAGCTGGCGCAGCACGTAGTGCAGGATGCCGCCGTGCCGGAAGTACTCGAGCTCCTTCGGCGTGTCGATGCGCACGCGCGCCTCGAACCGCACCTGGCCGCCGTCCGCGTTGGTCGCGACCACCTGCACGGTCTTGGCGCCGCGCTGATCCAGACCGGCGATCTCGAAGGTAGACTTGCCCGACAATCCCA
>JAJXZV010000306.1 GCA_021779875.1 Pseudomonadota bacterium | reverse complement strand
GGCCACCTAGGGCGCCGGCGCGCCGGCGTTGAAGCTCGAGCGCGGCGACGCGGCGATCGAGGTGATGACCGGCGCCATCCTGCCGCTCCAGAGCGACAACGTGGTGCCGGTCGAGCAATACGAGGTGGTCGACGGCTTCGTCGAGCTGAAGACGGGCGTCAACACGGCCGCCTTCCATAACGTGCATCGCCGCGGCTGCGACGGCCGCCAAGGCGCGCTCCTCCTCGAGGCCGGCACGCTCTTGCGCGCCCCCGAGATCGCCGTGGCGGCATCGGCCGGCATGGCGCGGGTGCGCGTCAGCAACCAGCCCGCCGTGATGGTCGTCTCAACGGGGGACGAACTGGTCGAGCCCGGCGATCCCATCGCCGATTACCAGGTGCGCCGCTCGAACGCCTACGCGGTCGCCGCGACGCTGCGCCAGCGCGGCTTCGTGCGCATCGGCGACGATCACGTGCCCGACGACGAGCAGCGGCTGCGCGCGCGCCTCGCCCTGCACCTCACCACCCACGAGGTGCTGGTCCTGAGCGGCGGCGTGTCCATGGGCAAATTCGACCTGGTGCCCAAGGTGCTCGGACAGCTCGGCGTGCAGCAGGTCTTCCACCACATCGCCCAGCGCCCCGGCAAGCCCATGTGGTTCGGCGTCGGCCCGCAGGGCCAGTCGGTGTTCGGGCTGCCGGGCAATCCCGTCTCCACCCTGGTCTGCCTGATCCGTTACGTGATCCCGGCCATGGCCGAGGCGATGGGCACGCGGCGCGCGCCGCCCGAGCGCCTGGCGCTCGCCACGCCCGTGACCTTCCAGCACGCGCTCACGTACTTCCTGCCGGTGAACATCGAGCACGACGACTGGGGCCGGCCCTGGGCCAACCCGCGTCCGCCGAACGGCTCGGGAGATTTCCTGAGCCTCGCGGGCACCGACGGCTTCGTGGAACTCCCCCCAGGCCCCAACACCTTCCCGAAGGGCTTCGTCACCAGCGTCTACCGCTGGTGAGAGCATCACGATGACCCCGACCATCAGAGACATCCGCGGCGCACAGTTCCCGGTCGACCGGCTGGGCCGCCCGCTGCACGACCTGCGCATCTCGGTGATGGACCGCTGCAACTTCCGCTGCCCCTACTGCATGCCGCGCGAGCGCTTCCACGAGCACTACCAGTTCCTGCGCTCGACCGAACGGCTGTCCTTCGAGGAGATCGTGCGGCTCTCGCGGCTGTTCACGGCCCTCGGCGTGCGCAAGCTCAGGCTCACCGGGGGCGAACCCTTGCTTCGCCACAACCTCGCCGATCTGGTGGGCGACCTCACCAGTCTCCCGGGCGTCGAGGACATCGCGCTCACGACCAACGGGGTGCTGCTCGCGCAGCACGCCGTCGACCTGCACGCCAACGGCCTGCGCCGCGTGACCGTGAGCCTCGACACCCTCGACCGCGAGCTCTTCAAGCGCATGAGCGGCGGCTTCGCCGCGCTCGATCAGGTGCTCGCCGGCATCGAGGCGGCCATCGAGGCCGAGCTCACGCCGGTGAAGGTCAACGCCGTGATCGAGCGCGGGGTCAACGACCACACCGCGCTCGACCTCGTCGAGCACTTCCGCGGCCGGCCCGTGATCGTGCGGTTCATCGAGTTCATGGACGTGGGCAACCGCAATGCCTGGCGCCCCGAGATGGTCGTGCCCTCGCGCGAACTGGTCGAGCGCATCGACGCCCGCTGGCCGATCGAGCCGGTCTCGCGCAACTACCGGGGCGAGGTCGCGCAACGCTGGCGCTTCAAGGACGGCGCCGGCGAAGTCGGCTTCATCTCCTCGGTGTCGCAGCCCTTCTGCGGCGCCTGCAGCCGCGCGCGGCTGTCCTCGGAGGGCCGCTTCTACACCTGCCTGTTCGCCGCCCAGGGCCTGGACCTGCGCGCGCCGCTGCGCGCCGGGGCGAGCGACGCGGAACTGCTGCAGATGATGCGCGACGCCTGGCTCGGGCGCACCGACCGCTACAGCGAGCTGCGCGAGCAGCTGCGCCGCGAGGAGCATCCGGTGAAGAAGATCGAGATGTACTACATCGGGGGGTGAGCCGCATGAATTTCACACACCTGGACGCCGAGCGGCGCCCCACGATGGTCGACGTCGGCGACAAGATCCCGACCAAGCGAACCGCCGTCGCCGAGGCGCGCGTGCGCTTCCCGGCGGCGGTGGCCGCGGCGCTGCGCGACAGCGCGCTGCGCTCCGCGAAGGGTCCGGTCTTCGACACCGCCATCGTCGCCGGCGTCATGGCGGCCAAGCGCACGCACGATCTGATCCCCTTCTGCCATCCGCTCGGCCTGGAGAACTGCCACATCGCGATCGACCTGGAGGGCGACACCGCCGTCATCCGGTGCACGACGAGCGTGCATCACAAGACCGGCGTCGAGATGGAGGCGCTGACCGGCGCGAGCATCGCGGCCCTCACCATCTACGACATGTGCAAGGCGCTGTCCCACGACATCGTCATAGGCGAGGTGCGCCTGATCTCCAAGGACGGCGGCAAGAGCGGCCACGTGCATGCCTGAGGCGAGCGCGCAACGCCTGCTCGGCCTGGTGCTCGCCGGCGGCGCGAGCTCTCGGATGCGCCGCGACAAGGCGTCGCTCGCCTACGGCGGCCGCACCCAGCTCGACCGGGCCGCCGAGCTGCTCGCGCGGCACGCCGCGGCGGTGTTCGTCTCGGTGCGCGCCGACCAGGTGAACGACCCGGTCCGCGCGCGCCACGCGCTCATCGTCGACTCGGTCGACGGCGGCGGTCCGATGGTCGGCATCCGGTCCGCGCTGGCCGCGCATCCGCAGGCGGCCTGGCTGGTGATCGCCTGCGACCTGCCGTTCCTGTCCGATCGGGTGCTGGCCGCGCTGCTCGCCGAGCGGGGCCGCGCGCTCGCCGCAGACCCCGGCCTGATGGCCACCGCCTACCGCAGCACCCACGATGGCCTGCCCGAACCGCTGTGCGCCGTCTGGGAGCCGCGTGCCGCGGCGGCGCTCGCCGAGTATCACGCCGGCGGCGGCCATTGTCCGCGCAAGTTCCTGATGCGGCACGCGGCGCGCCTGATCGACCCCGTCGAGCGCCAGGCGCTCGACAACGTCAACACCCCGGAGGAATATGCCGACGCGTCGCGCACGCTCGACGCGCCGGCCGCGGGTCATCCCATGCAGATCAAAATCCAATACTACGCCCTGATGCGCGAGCAGGCGGGCCGCTCGACGGAGACCGTCGACAGCGCCGCCGCCACCCCCGCCGACCTGTACGGCGAGCTGCGCGCGCGCCACGGTTTCACCCTGTCGCACGAGCAGCTGAAGGTCGCGGTCAACGGCGATTTCGCCGATTGGAGCCGGCGCCTGCGCGACGGCGACGCCGTGGTGTTCATCCCACCCGTGGCGGGTGGCTGATGCGCTTTCGCTTCACCGATGCGGCCATCGACGTCGGCGCGGCGCGGCGCGAGCTGCTCGACCTGGGCGCCGGCGGCTACGTGAGCTTCGAGGGCTGGGTGCGCGACCAGAACGAGGGGCAGGCGGTCACGCGGCTCGAGTACGAGGCCTTTCAGGAGCTCGCCGTCAAGGAGGGCGGGCGCATCGTGGCCGAGGCGCTGGCGCGCTTCCCCGTGAAGCACGCCCTGTGCGTGCACCGGGTGGGCGAGCTCGCCCTGGGCGACCTCGCGGTCTGGGTGGGGGTGAGCTCGGCGCACCGCGGCGAGGCCTTCGAGGCCTGCCGCTACATCATCGACGAGGTCAAGCACCGCGTGCCCATCTGGAAGAAGGAGCACTACCGCAGCGGCGACTCCGGCTGGGTGAACTGCGAGCGCTGCGCGGCGGCGCCGCGTGCGGTCGCCGGCGGCAGCTCCGCGCCCGTGCACGACCACGCGCACTCGCATGCGCACGCGCACGACCGCCGGGACCCCGACTGACGCCCATGCTGGCCCCCGACTACTCACGGCAGATGCTCCTGAAGGAGGTCGGCGCGGCCGGGCAGGCACGCCTCACCCAGAGCCGGGTGCTGGTGGTCGGCGCCGGCGGACTCGGCAGCCCGGTGCTGCAATACCTCGGCGGCGCCGGCGTCGGACATCTCACCGTCGTCGACGACGACCGGCTCGACGCCAGCAATCTGCACCGCCAGCCGATCTATGCCCGCGCGGAGGTGGGCGCGGACAAGGCGGCGCTCGCCCGCGGCGCCCTGCAGCGGCTCAATCCCGCGGTGCGCGTCGAGGCGCTCGCGACCCGCTTCACCGCGCACAACGCCCGCGAGCTGGTCCGCGACCACCACCTGGTGATCGATGCCAGCGACAACTTTCGCACCAAGTTCCTGATCAACGATGCCGCGGTCCTCGAGCGGCGGCCCGCGGTGTTCGCGAGCGTCTATCAATTCGAGGGCCAGCTGCAGGTCTACGAGCCCGCGCCCTCGCACGCCTGCCTGCGCTGCCTGTGGCCCGAGGCCACGCTCGACGGCCTGGTCGGCAACTGCGCCGAGGCGGGCGTGCTCGGGCCGGTGCCCGGCGTGTTCGGCTCCCTGCAGGCGCTGCTCGCCCTGAAGATCCTGCTCGGCCTGCCCGGGCGGCTCGATGGCGAGCTGCTGCTCGTCGACTTCAGCGCGTTCGCGAGCACCAAGCTGCGCGCCCCGCGGCACGGCGGGTGCGTCGCGCCCGACTGCGCGCGCATCCGCGACCTGGGCCACGAGCCCGAAGCGGCGGATCTCGAGGTCCGGCTGCTCTCGATCGAGGACGCCGCCCGGCGCGGCTACGCGCTGGTCGACATCCGCGGGCACGACGAGGTGCGCGCCCAGCCCTCCGGCCTGCCGCACATCGAGCTCGAGAGCCTGCTCGCGAGCCCTGAGCTCCTGACCCGCGGCGAGATCTACCTGCTGGTGTGCGCCACGGGCCGGCGCAGCCGCGCGGCCGCCGATCGGCTGCGCCGGCTCGGCCTCGACGTGCGCTCGCTCGCCGGCGGCCTGGCGGCGCTCGAGGCCTCGCGGCATGCGCTTCCGCAGTAAGCTGCCGGACGTCGGCACCACGCTGTTCACGGTGATCTCGCGGCGTGCCCAGGAAGAGGGCGCGCTCAACATCGGTCAAGGCTTTCCCGACTACCCCATCGATCCGCGGCTGGGCGAGGCGCTGCAGGCGGCGGTCGCCGAGGGCCGGAATCAATACGCGCCCATGGAGGGGGTGGTGGAGCTGCGCGAGCGGATCGCCGCGAAGCTCGCCGCGAGCTATCCGATAGCGGTCGATCCGCTCGCCGAGATCACGGTGACCTGCGGCGGCACCGAGGCGCTGTACGACGCGATTCAGACGGTGGTGTCGCCCGGCGACGAGGTCATCGTGTTCGACCCCGCCTACGACGCCTACGAGCCCGCGGTGCGCCTCGCCGGCGGCCGCTGCATTCGCATCGCGCTCGCGCCCCCGCGGTTTCGCTACGACTGGGACCTCGTGCGCGCCCGGCTGACCGAGCGCACGCGGCTGATCATCATCAATAATCCCCAGAACCCCTGCTGCACCGTCGCCGGCCGGGACGATCTGGAGGCGCTCGCCGGGCTGATCCGCGACCGACCGGTGAGCCTGCTCGCCGACGAGGTGTACGAGCACGTGCTGTTCGACGGCCGCCGCCACGCCTCGGTGCTCGCCCATCCGGAATTGCGCGAGCGCGCCTTCGTGGTGTTCTCCTTCGGCAAGACGCTGCACGCCACCGGCTGGCGGGTGGGCTACTGCGTCGCGCCCGCGCCGCTCACCGCGGAGCTGCGCAAGGTCCACCAGTTCAACACCTTCAGCATCGCCGCGCCCCTGCAGCACGCCATCGCCCGCTATCTGGCGGCGGCCCCCGACGCCTGGAGCGGCCTGTCCGCGTTCTTCCAGGCCAAGCGCGACCTGCTCGCGGCCCGCCTGCGCGGCTCCGGGCTCGAGCCGGTGCCGGCGGCCGGCACGTATTTCCAGCTGATCGACTACGGCGCGCTCGACGGCGCCGCCGACGTCGAATTCGCGGATCGGCTGATCCGCGAGGCCAAGGTCGCCACCATCCCGCTCTCGCCCTTCTACGCCGACCCGCCGCGGATGACGCTGTTGCGCCTGTGCATCGCCAAGCAGGATGCGACGCTGCACGACGCCGCC
This sequence comes from Pseudomonadota bacterium, assembly GCA_021779875.1. Lineage (GTDB taxonomy): Bacteria > Pseudomonadota > Gammaproteobacteria > Steroidobacterales > Steroidobacteraceae > Bog-1198. The sequence continues at coordinate 2,655 of JAJXZV010000306.1, read as the reverse complement.
GATCGCCTGCTTAAGTTCGCTGGGCGGCTCTAGGTCCCGTACCGCCGCCGCGCCGCCGGCAGGCACTGGCGCTGCCGGATGCGCGCCGCATCGAGCAGCATCCGGCCCGCCCATCGGTACACGTTGTTCTCCTTCACGGTATTGCGCATCAGCTGCATGCGGTTGCGTCGCTCCTCGCGGGACATGCGCATCGCGGCCTCCATCGCATCGGCGGTCTCGTTGACGTCGAACGGATTGATCGGCAGCGCCTCGGTCAGCTCCCGCGAGGCGCCCGCGAAGGTGCTCAGGATCAGCACGCCGTCCTCGTCGTCGCGCGCCGCCACGAACTCCTTGGCCACCAGGTTCATCCCGTCGTGCAGGCTGTTGACCAGGCAGAAATCCGCCGCCCGGTACAGCTCGAAGACCTGCCGCGGATCCTGGTGCTCGTCGATCAACACGATCGGGCGCCAGCCCGGCGCGGCGAATTTCTCGTTGATTCGCGCGACCTCCTCGAGGGTCTGGCTCTGAAGCGCCTGATAGGCCGGCAGCTGGCCGCGCGACGGCGCCGCCACCTGCAGCAGGGTGATGCGGCCGCGGTGGCGCGGGTTGCGCACGAGCAGCGCCTCCAGCGCGTGAAATCGCTCGATGATGCCCTTGGTGAAGTCCCAGCGCTCCACGCCGACGCCGAGCGAGACCTCCGCGCGGATGCCGTGGCGCTCGCGCACCGCCGAGCGGCAGCGCTCGATCGGGCCCACCTGCTCGAGCCAGCGCGGCGGCCACTCGATCGAGATCGGGTACGGGGCGATACGGCATTCGTGACCCTGCAAGGTCACGGTGCGGTGCTCGCGGTCGATGTGGCATTCGACGAAGCGGTCCACCGTCTCGAGAAAATTCTGGCAGTGATGGCGGGTGTGGAAGCCGAGGATGTCGGCCGACAGCATGTGCAGCAGCATCTCCCGCTTCCAGGGGCACACGCCGAAGGTCTCCGCGTTCGGCCAGGGAATGTGCCAGAACAGCGCTATGGTCGCTCGGGGCCTCATGGCACGCACGAGCTTCGGCAACAGCGCGAAGTGAAAGTCCTGGACCAGCAGCACCGGACTCTCGGTGCGCGCCTCGCTGGCCACCACCTCGGCGAACCTGGCGTTCACCGCGGCGTACTCGCGCCAATCGGTCGGCCGGAACGCCGGGCGCACGTAGGCCTGATGGCACAGCGGCCACAGGCCCTCGTTCGAGAAGCCGTAGTAGTAGCCGAGCTCCTCCTGCTCGGTCAGCCACACCCGGCGCAGCGTGTACGCGGGATCCTCCGGCGGCACCTTGATGCGGTCGAATCGGTCGACGGCTTCCCGATCCGCAGCGCCGCTCCCGTGCGCGATCCACGTGCCGGCGCAGGCGCGCACGATCGGCTCGAGCGCGGTGACCATGCCGCTCGCGGGCACCTGCACCACCGGGGCGCCTTCCGCATCGCGGGCATGGATGTACGGCTCCCGATTCGAGACGATCAGCACCTCGGGCGAGTGCAGGTGATCGTTCACGATCTGCCGCAGCGCCTGCGGCGTCCAGTTCTCCTGGAAATCGATCTCGAGACGCTGCTTCTGCTCCACCTCGGCCAGCGCCTGCCGCACCTGCGAGAGAATCGGCAGCGTCGCACTCGGCGAGCGGGCGTCGTCGAGGAAGCGCCGGCCGCGGATGTCGCCCACCAGCGCATCGATCCAGCGCCGCACCTGCAGCCACGCGAACAGCACGACCGTGACGGCGAACAGAAGCGCACCGATCCCGATGAAGGCGATCATGAAGTCGCGCGCGCTGCGCTGCCGCCGGTCGACGAAGCTCAGGTCGTGCAGTAGCAGCACTCGGAAGGGCGTCGGGTGGGCCTCGTCGAAGTCGAAGCGCGACGCCAGCACCGCGCCTGACTCGAGGTCGATGACCCGGGAGCGCGCGCCGCTGCTCGTGCCGTTGTTCGAGCAGGTGATGTTCCCGGGCGCGCGCTCGCTGCGCGCGAACACCTCCCCGGTCGGCCGGCACACCAGAATGGCGAGCAGACGCGCATCGCCGGTGAGCCTCGCCAGGTAGTTGCGCAGCCGCGCGGCGTCGCCCCGACCCACCAGTTCCGTGACGGTCTCCTCGGCGGATTGCATCACCACCTGCGCGCGCATCTGCACGTCGGCGCGAAACCACTCGCCGATCAGGCGGTTGATGTACGGCAGGCCGAAGTAGGCGACCACGCAGGACGCGCAGGTCAACGGCAGCACGAAGCGCAGCAGGATCACGCGAATCATCGGCCCCTCCTGCGGCTCGCGCGCGGCGGGAATCGGACACCATAGTGCATTTCGCCGGCCCCGTCCGGAAAATCTCCGGGCGCGCCTGTGTAATTTTTACACAGGCCGAATGGGGCCGCATTTGGCAGGCTCTCGGGCCTGCGCTATGGTTTGTGCGATGCCGACACCGATGCCGTCGAGTGCGTGCTGCCTGTTCCTCGACGTGGACGGCACGCTGATCGAGTTCGTGGACGCGCCGGAGGCCGTGATCGCAGACCCGGCGCTGCTCGTCCTGCTGCGCGACCTGTGCGGTGCGCTCGACGGCGCGGTCGCGCTGGTGAGCGGCCGATCGATCGACTTTTGTCGGATCCTTGCCAGAAAAGGCACCGCCGCCGTGGGGGGCTGCACCGCCATACGTATC
>JAJXZV010000070.1 GCA_021779875.1 Pseudomonadota bacterium | reverse complement strand
TCGCCCACACGAACGGATACAGCAGCCGCAGCAGCGGGGTGTAGAGGTACGCGGCGGGCAGCGCCAGGCGCTCCGGGTGCAGGGCGCCGAAGGTCTTGGGCGCCACCTCGCAGAAGATGAGCAGCACCAGGGTGAGCGCCACGGCGCCGAAGGCGACCAGGACCTCCCCGCCGAGGCGCAGCGCGATGAAGCCGACCAGCATGGGCGCCGCCACGTTGACCACCGTGCTCAGCAGCAGGATCAGGCCGATGAGCCGGTCCGGCTGGGCGAGCAGCCGCTCGGCGAGGCGCGCGCCGCGGTGCCCGGCCTTGGCCATGTGCCGCAGCCGATAGCGGTTCAGCCTCATGAGGGCGGTCTCGCTGCCGGACAGGAACGCGGCGATGATCAGCAGAACCGCCAGTTCGCCGCACAAGGCTCCGAGCGAGGGGTGCGACATGGCGCGCGGGTCAGCCCCAGTGCCGTCCGAGCAGGTTCTCGAGGACGAACTTGGAGCCGAAGTAGGCGAGCGCGAGCAGCACGAAGCCGAACAGCGTCCAGCGCACCGCCGACCGGCCGCGCCACCCATAGCGGATCCGGCCGACCAGCAGGACGGCGAAGATCACCCAGGCGAGCAGCGAGAGCACCGTCTTGTGGATCAGGTGCTGGGCGAACAGGTTGGTGACGAACACGAATCCGGTGAGCAGCGCGAGGGTGAGCAGCGCGAAACCCGCGCCGATCAGCCGGAACAGCACCTTCTCGAGCGCATCGACCGGCGGCAGCACCCGCGGGATCCGGGCGATGCGGTGGGTGCGCAGCCGCCGGTCGAGAAAGACCAGCAGCACCGCGGTGACCGCGGCCGCGAACAGCAGCGCCGCGGCGCCCATCGACAGCAGGATGTGCGCGGTGAGCTCCCAGCCGGACGGCGCGTCCTCGGCGAAGCCGTGCCCGTGCCCCGTGAAGGACGCGCCGATGCCGGCGCTCGCGAGCAGGATCGAGCCGAGCACGCGGTTCTGCTTGTCGATGCTGATCAGGCAGGCGAGCACGCCGAGCGTCCAGCCGAGCAGCGAGATCGCTTCGAACAAGCCGATGGAGAAGGGTCCGGCGAGGCGCATCAGCCGCACGATGGCGTCGCTGTGCGCGAAGATCGCCCCGAGCGCGACCGCCCAGGCGAAGGGTTCCAGGCGCGGCCGGTTCAGGCTGCGCAGCATGACCCACGCGGCGGCGGCGTACACGACGAATAGGGTGAAGGCGAGGCTCACGGGTGGCCCGAATGATGACACAAGGAGCGACGGCCTCCTAGCCGCCGCGAATCGACCTATAATGGCCGAATCATGTTCGATCGCCTCACTTCCGGGCTCAGCTCGGCCATCAACGCGCTCTCCGGCCGCGGCCGCCTGAGCGAGGACAACATCGCGGACACGGTGCGCCAGGTCCGGCTCGCGCTGCTCGACGCGGACGTCGCCCTGGAGGTGGTCAAGACCTTCACGGAGGCGGTGAAGGCGCGCGCCGTCGGCGTCGAGGTGACCCGCAGCCTCACGCCGGGCCAGGCCTTCATCAAGATCGTGCACGAGGAGCTCGTGCGGCTGATGGGCGAGCCGAGCACGGGCCTGAACCTGCGCGCGCAGCGTCCGGTGGTGGTCATGCTCGCGGGACTCCAGGGCGCGGGCAAGACCACGACCGCCGGCAAGCTCGCCCGCTGGCTGATCGAGAAGGAGCGCAAGAAGGTGCTGCTGGTGAGCACCGACGTGTACCGCCCGGCCGCGATCCTGCAATTGCAGACGCTGGCGGGGCAGGTGGGCGCGGGCTTCGCGACCGGCGCGGCCGGCGAGGCGCCGGTCGAGATCGCGCGGCGCGCGCTCAACCAGGCGACGCTGCAGGCCTACGACGTGCTGCTGCTCGACACCGCGGGGCGTCTGCACGTCGATGCCGAGATGATGGACGAGGTGCGCGCCCTGGAGGCCGCGCTCAAGCCGCACGAGCGGTTGTTCGTGGTCGACAGCATGGCGGGCCAGGACGCGGTCAACGCCGCCAAGGCGTTCAACGAGGCGCTCGCGCTCACCGGCACCATCCTCACCAAGGCCGACGGCGATGCGCGCGGCGGCGCGGCCTTGTCGGTGCGGCAGATCACCGGCAGGCCGATCCTGTTCATCGGCACCGGCGAGAAATCCGATGCGCTCGAATTGTTCCAGCCCGAGCGGATCGCCTCGCGAATCCTCGGCATGGGCGACGTGCTGTCCCTGGTCGAGCAGGTGCAGCAGCAGGTCGACCAGGAGAAGGCGGAGAAGCTCGCCCGCAAGATCGGCCAGGGCAAGTCCTTCGACCTCTCGGACCTGCGCGATCAGCTGAGCCAGCTGGAGAAGATGGGCGGCATGGCCGCGCTGCTCGACAAGTTGCCCGCGCAGATGCAGGCCAACGCCGCGGCGGCGGCCGGGGCGGTCAATCCGAAGATGCTCCGCCGCCAGATGGGCATCATCGACTCGATGACCCCGCGCGAGCGCCGCCGGCCCGAAGGGATCGACGGCTCCCGCAAGCGCCGCATTGCAGCAGGGGCGGGGGTGCCCCTACCCGAGGTCAATCGGCTGCTGAAGCAGTTCGATCAGATGCAAAAGACCATGAAGAAGCTGGCCAAGGGCGGCATGATGAAGAACATGCTCCGCGGCATGGCCGGCCGCCTGCCTCATTGACCTTGCTCCAAGGCCTTCAAAGGCTTTAAGATATTCGGCTTAGACATGGCAAGGTGAGCAAGCTTCAACATGGTGACGATCCGTTTGACTCGACGCGGTGGCAAGAAGACGCCGTTCTATCACGTCGTGGTGACCGACAGCCGCAAGCGGCAGGGCGGCACCAGCCTGGAGAGCGTCGGGTTGTTCAACCCGGTGGCGCGCGGCGCCGACGTGAAGCTGCGCCTCGACGTGGCCCGCATCGAGCACTGGCTCGGCCAGGGCGCGCACCTCTCGGATCGCGTCAAGCAGCTGCTCACGGTCTATCGCAAGCAGGCCGCGTAAGGTCTTCCCGGGCCTTCCAGGGCGCCCATGATGATGAGCGGCACCGACTCGGCGCTCATCGAGATCGGCATGGTCGGCGCGCCCTTCGGGGTGCGCGGCTGGGTGAAGTTACGCTCCTTCACGGATCCTCCTGAAGCGCTGCTCTCCCACGGCTCGCTGCGCCTCGCGCTCGCGGGCGGCTGGCGCGGCATGCGGATCGAGGAGCACGGCCGCAGCGGCGGGCAGCTGACCGTGAAATTCGCGGGCGTGTCGGATCGGACGGCCGCCGAGGCGCTGCGCGGCGCCCGGATCGCGGTGGCGCGCGCGGAGCTGCCGGCCGCGGGGGACCGCGAGTACTACCGGGCGGACCTGATCGGTTTCGACGTGGTGAACACGGCCGGCACGCCGCTCGGCCAGTTGCGCCACTTCGTGGATACGCCGGCGCACCCCCTGATGGTGGTGGGCGAGGCGGCGCGTCCGGACCGGGAGATCTGGATCCCGGCCGTGCCGCGGTGCCTGCGGCGCGTGGACCTGCGGGCGCGGCGCGTGGTGGTCGACTGGGACGAGGCGGAGGCGGCCGAATGACGGCGGCCCGCCCATGACGGAGGGTTTCGCGGCCGGGGCTGTGGCAAGATGCACATAGGCATCGTGTCGCTCTTTCCGGCCATGCTCGGCGAGGCCTTGGCGCACGGCGTGCTCGGGCGCGCCATGACGCAGGGTGTGTTCGAGGTGGACGTCGTCGATCCGCGCGAGTTCGCGACGGACGTCCACCGCACGGTGGACGACCGGCCCTACGGGGGCGGACCGGGCATGGTGCTCAAGGTCGAGCCGCTGCGCAGCGCCTTGCGGCGCGCGGTGCACCGGGCGCCCGCGGGCAGCCGCCGGGTGTATCTCGGGGCCGACGGCCGTCGATTCGACCAGGACACGGCGCGCGCCGCGAGCGCGCTGCCGGGGCTGGTCCTGGTGGCGGGACGGTACGAGGGCGTGGACGAGCGCTTCGTCGAGCGCGAGATCGACGAGGTCTGGTCGATCGGCGATTACGTGCTCACCGGCGGCGAACTGCCGGCACTGGTGGTCATCGACGCGATCGTCCGCCTGCTGCCGGGCGCGCTCGGCTGCAGCGAGTCGGCCGAGCAGGAGTCGTTCGCGAACGGACTGCTCGACTGGCCGCACTACACGCGGCCCGCGGTGGTCGACGGCGATGCGGTGCCCGAGGTGCTGCAGAGCGGTGATCACGAGGCGATCCGGCGCTGGCGCCTGCGCGAGGCGCTCGGCCGGACGTGGTTGCGCCGGCCGGAGCTGCTCGAGCGGCGCGGCATGAGCGCCGAGGAACGGGGCTTGTTGGAAGAATTCAAGGTCGAGCGTGCGGCGCGCACGCGACCGGATCGATGAACGGAAGTCTACAGACGAGGTCGATGCAGTCATGAACAAGATCATCCAGGAATTGAACGGCGAGCGTGCGACGCGCAAGTTGCCCGAGTTCGCCCCCGGCGACACGGTGATCGTGCAGGTGAAGGTGGTGGAGGGTGATCGCGAGCGCGTGCAGGCGTACGAAGGCGTGGTCATCGCCAAGAAGAATCGCGGCCTGAATTCCTCGTTCACGGTGCGCAAGATCTCCCACGGCGAGGGCGTCGAGCGCGTGTTCCAGACGCACAGCCCGTCCATCAGCGAAGTGAGCGTCAAGCGCCGCGGCGCGGTGCGCCGCGCCAAGCTCTACTATCTGCGCGACCTGTCGGGCAAGGCGGCGCGGATCGACGAGAAGATCTGAGGGCTGCACGCATGACCCGCACGGGGGCGGCCGGAGGCTTCACGTGAGCGTCGGTTCCGCCCTCGGCGGGATCTTCCGCCTGGTTTGGCGGATCCTCGAGGGGATCCGCAAGAGCCTGCACCTGATCCTGCTGCTCGGGTTCTTCGGCTTCCTGCTGGCGGCGCTGCACACCTCCATTCCCATCGTGCCGCGCTCGGCGGCGCTGGTGATCGCGCCCGAGGGCGAACTGGTCGAGCAGCTGTCGAGCGATCCGGTGCGCCGCGCGATCGGCGAGGCCTCGGGCGGTCCCGCCCCCGAGACCCTGCTGAAGGACGTGCTCGACGCGATCCAATCGGCCAAGACCGATCCGCGGATCAAGCTCATCGTGCTCGACCTCGGCAATCTCGGCGTCTCCGGCCTGTCGAAGCTGCAGGAGGTGGGGGCGGCGCTGCGCGATTTCCGCGCCGCGGGCAAGCGGGTGGTCGCGGCCGCCGATTCCCTCGATCAATCGCAGTTCTACCTGGCCGCGCAGGCGGGCGAGGTCTACCTCGATCCGCTCGGCGAGATGTCGATCGACGGCTTCAGCTACTACCGGATGTTCTTCAAGGACGCCATCGACAAGCTCGGCGTGGACGTCAACGTGTTCCGCGCCGGCACCTTCAAGAGCTACACCGATCAGTTCTCGCGCTCGGACATGGCGCCGGCCGACCGGGAGGAGAGCGCGGTCTGGCTCGACGCGCTGTGGAACGCCTACCAGCAGGACGTGACCCGCGCGCGCGGCCTGCCGGCGGGCGCCCTGAAGGACTTCGTCGCCGATCAGCCGACGGCGCTCGCGGCGGCCAACGGCGATGCGGCCAAGCTCGCCCTGCAGCGCGGCCTCGTGACGGCGCTCAAGAGCCGGCGCGAGGTGGGCGACGAACTCAAGGGCCTGGTCGGGGAGGATCCCGACACGCACTCGTTCAACTCGATCGCCATGAGCCAGTACCTGGCCGCGACGCGCTCGAAGCGCATCCTGAAGGGCCACGCGGACGCCAAGGTCGGCGTCGTGGTCGCCGCCGGCGACATTCTCGACGGGCACCAGCCGCCCGGCACGATCGGCGGGGACAGCACCGCGGACCTGCTGCGCCAGGCGCGCTACGACCCCGCGGTGAAGGCCGTGGTGATGCGCGTCGACAGCCCGGGCGGCAGCATGTTCGCCTCCGAGGAAATCCTGCGCGAAGTGCAGGCGCTGCGCAAAGCCGGCAAGCCGGTCGTGGTGTCCATGAGCACCTATGCGGCGTCCGGCGGTTATTACATCTCCGCGGCGGCGAACCAGATCTTCGCGAGCCCGACCACGCTCACCGGATCCATCGGCGTGTTCTCGGTGGTGCCCACGTTCCAGCGCACGCTCGAGAAGCTCGGCGTCACCGTGGACGGCTTCGGCACGACGCCGCTCGCCGGCAGCGGACGGCCGGACCGGGCGCTCGACGCCGGCACGCGCCAGATCATGCAGAGCACGGTCGAGCACGCCTACGCGAGCTTCCTGCGGCGCGTGAGCGAGGGGCGCAAGAAGTCCGTGGACGAGGTCGACAAGATCGCGCAGGGCCGGGTCTGGGCGGGCACCGACGCCCAGCGCATCGGCCTGGTGGATCACCTGGGCGGCTTGAAGGACGCGCTCGACGCCGCGGCGAAGCTCGCCGAGCTGCCGAGCGACTACGACGTCGACTACATCGAATCGGAATTGACGCTGCGCGAGCAGCTGCTCCTGCAGCTGCGTTCGCAGGGCGCGCGCCTGGCCGCCGGGCTCGGCCTGGCGCCGCAGCCGAACGCCCTCGAACGGCTGCTCGGACCGCTGGTCGAGGAGAGCGGCCGCATGGCGCGTTTCGGCGCGCCCGGCGACCCGTACGCCTATTGCTGGTGCCGCGCGCCGCGCGGCATCACCCGGGCGCTGGGCGGCCGCTAGGCCGCTACAGCGCCGACCAGTCGAGCACCACCTTGCCCGACCGGCCGGAGTTCATGATCTCGAACCCTTCGGCGAAATCGCGGATGCCGAGGCGGTGGGTGATGACCGGGCGCACGTCGAGTCCGCTCTGCAGCATGCTCGCCATCTTGTACCAGGTCTCGAACATCTCGCGTCCGTAGATGCCCTTGATGGTGAGGCCCTTGAAGATGACCTCGTTCCAGTCGACCGGCGCCTCGCCCGGCGGGATGCCGAGCATGGACACGCTGCCGCCGTGGTTCATGACCTTGAACAGCTCGCGCTGCGCGCCGACGTTGCCCGACATCTCGAAGCCGACGTCGAATCCCTCCTCCATGCCGAGCTCGCGCATGGCGTCGGTCAGGGATTCGCGCGACACGTTGAGCGCGCGGGTGGCGCCCATGACCCGCGCGAGGTCCAGCCGGTAGTCGTTGACGTCGGTGATCACGACGTGGCGTGCGCCGCAGTGCCGGGCGATCGCCACCGCCATGATGCCGATCGGGCCCGCCCCCGTGATCAGCACGTCCTCGCCCACCACGTTGAAGGCGAGGGCGGTGTGGGTCGCGTTGCCGAACGGATCGAGGATGGCGGCGACCTCGTCGTCGATGGCCGAGGGGAGCTTGAACACGTTCACGGCCGGAATCGCCAGGTACTCGGCGAAGGATCCCGCCCGGTTGACGCCCACTCCCTGGGTGTTGCGGCACAGGTGCCGGCGGCCGGCGCGGCAGTTGCGGCAGTGGCCGCAGGTGATGTGGCCCTCGCCCGAGACGCGGTCGCCGATCGAGAAGCCGCGCACCTCGCTGCCCAGCGCGACGATCTCGCCCGAATATTCGTGGCCGACCGCCATCGGCACCGGGATGGTCCGGCTCGCCCAGGCATCCCAGTTGTAGATGTGGATGTCGGTGCCGCAGATGGCCGAGCGATGCACCTTGATCAGCGCATCGTTGTGGCCGACCTCCGGCTCCGGAATGTCCTGCATCCAAATGCCGCGCTCGGCGCGGGCTTTGACGAGAGCTTTCATGCGTGCCTTCAGTGAATGATGCCGAGATCGCGGCCCGCGCGGGCGAACGAATCGACCACGCGGTCGAGCTGGGCGATGGAGTGTGCTGCGTTCATCTGGGTGCGGATGCGCGCCTTGCCGTGCGGCACCACCGGGTAGGAGAAGGCGACCACGAACACGCCGTCCTCCTGCATGCGTTCGGCGAGCCGCACCGCGAGCGGGGCCTCGCCGAGCATGATCGGCACGATCGGGTGCTCGCCCGGCAGCAGAGCGTAGCCGAGCGCCTGCATGCGCGCGCGGAAGTGCCGCGCGTTCGCGTGCACCCGCTCGCGCAGCTCCGGGGTGGTCTCCAGCAGGTCCAGCACCTTGAGCGTCGCGCCGGCGACCACGGGCGCGATGCTGTTGGAGAAGAGGTACGGCCGCGAGCGCTGGCGCAGCCAGGCGACGATCTCGCGGCGCGCCGCGACGTAGCCGCCGCTCGCGCCGCCGAGCGCCTTGCCGAGGGTGCCGGTCATGATGTCCACCCGGTCCACGACGCCGCGCAGCTCGTGCGAGCCGCGGCCGCGCGCGCCGATGAAGCCGGTGGCGTGCGAGTCGTCGACCATCACGAGCGCCCCGTGACGATCGGCCAGGTCGCAGATCGCGTCGAGCCTCGCGATCGAGCCGTCCATGGAGAACACGCCGTCGGTGGCGATCAGGCGCGTGCGCGCGTCCTTGGACTCCTTCAGCGCCCGCTCGAGCTCGTCGAGATCGCCGTTCGCGTAGCGCAGGCGTTTCGCCTTGCACAGGCGGATGCCGTCGATGATGCTCGCGTGGTTCAGCGCATCGCTGATGACCGCGTCGTGCTCGTCGAGCAGGGTCTCGAACAGACCGCCGTTGGCGTCGAAACACGAGGAGTAGAGGATCGTGTCCTCCATCCCGAGATAGGCGCTCAGGCGCTCCTCGAGCTCGCGATGCACGCTCTGCGTGCCGCAGATGAAGCGCACCGAGGCGACTCCGTAGCCGAAGCGGTCCAGCGCGTCGTGCGCGGCGGCGACCACGGCCGGATGGTTCGCGAGCCCGAGATAGTTGTTGGCGCAGAGATTGATCATCTCGCGGCCGTCGGCGAGGCGCACCACCGGACCCTGGGCCGAGCCGATGACCGTTTCGCGTTTCAGCAGGCCGGCGCCGGCCAGTGCCTCG
>JAJXZV010000431.1 GCA_021779875.1 Pseudomonadota bacterium | reverse complement strand
GCGCCGGAATCAGGCGGCATTTCGCGAGACGGCCCGGCAGTTGGATCCGCGCAAGGCTCCTGCGCAGGTGCTCGAGGAGTTGCGCGACGACCACGGCCCCCCGGATCAGCTGCTGCGCGCCTTCCAGGGCACGTTCGATAGCCTGATCGAGTTCGTCCGGACCCGAAAGATCGTGGTCATCCCCACCGACGTGCGGCCGATCCTCGAGGAGACCCCGCCGTTCATGCGCGCCACCACGTTCGCCTCGATGGACACCCCGGGCGCCTACGAAACCGGCTCCAAGGCGGCTTTCTTCAACGTGACCGTGCCCGAGGCCGGCTGGCCGGCGGCGCGCATCCGCGAGAGCATGGCGGCCTTCAACGTCGGCACCATCGTCTCCACGGCGATTCACGAGGCCTACCCGGGACATTACGTGCAGTTCCTCTACACGCCGCGGCTGCAGTCGCGGGTCCGCAAGATGCTGTACTCCAACAGCAACGTCGAGGGGTGGGCGCACTACTGCGAGCAGATGATGCTCGACGAGGGGTATGGGCATCCTGGATGGGGCGCGAAGGACGAGCGCGAGAGCAAGCTGATCCGGCTCGGCCAACTGACGGATGCGCTGCTGCGCGACGCGCGGTTCATCGTCGGCATCAAGATGCACACCGGACGCATGACGATGGATCAGGCCGTGCAGTTCTTCGTCCGCGAGGGCTATCAATCGCGCGCCGTCGGCCTGGTGGAGACCAAGCGCGGCACGAGCGATCCCACCTACCTCTATTACACGCTCGGCAAACTGATGATCCTGAAGCTGCGCGCGGACGCGCAGGAGCGCGAAGGGGCCGCGTTCTCGCTGGAGAAGTTCCACAGCCGGTTCCTCGACCAGGGCGGCGTGCCGCTGCCGATCGTGCGCAAGGCCCTGCTCGGCGGCGACAGCCCGGTGTTATGAGGGCCGCGATCGAGATGGCGGAGACCGCGGCTCGTCGTGTCCCGGGGTGAGGGGCGGATTCGCCTGCGGCGCCCAAGTTCGCTAGGCTAATGCGGTGCCTGACCGCTGAACGTCCAACCTCAACCTCTCGGGGGCGTCATGAACAAGTATCTGGCTGAGTTGGTAGGAACCTTCTGGCTGGTGTTGGGCGGCTGCGGCAGCGCCGTCCTGGCGGCGGCCTTCCCCGGACTCGGCATCGGGTTCGCGGGGGTCGCGCTGGCCTTCGGATTGACGGTCCTGACCATGGCGTACGCGGTCGGACACATTTCGGGCGGCCACCTGAATCCGGCGGTGTCGATCGGGCTCTGGGCCGGCGGGCGGTTCCCCGCGGCGCAGGTCCTGCCCTACGTCGCGGCGCAGGTGCTCGGCGCCGTCGCCGCGGGCGGCGTGCTCTTTCTGATCGCGAGCGGCAAGGCCGGATTCGACGCCGCCGCCGGATTCGCGACCAACGGCTACGGCGCGCATTCGCCCGGCGGCTACTCGCTGTCGGCGGCGTTGACCTGCGAGATCGTGATGACGGCGATGTTCTTGGTCGTGATCCTCGGCGCGACGGACGAGCGCGCGCCCCGGGGCTTCGCGCCGATCGCGATCGGTCTGTGCCTGACGCTGATCCATCTGATCAGCATCCCGGTGACCAACACGTCCGTGAATCCGGCGCGCAGCACCGGCGTCGCCCTCTTCCAGGGCGGCTGGGCGCTCGCGCAGCTGTGGCTGTTCTGGGTGGCGCCGATCGCCGGCGCATTGATCGGCGCGCGGGTCTACCGCCTCATCGGCGCCCCGCAAAGGGCCTGAGGCGGGCGCGTCATCGCGACGTGCGCACCTCGCCGATGACCTTGCGGACGGCCCGGCCGTACTTCACCGCGATCTCCTCGAGTTCCTCGTCGGTGGTGTTGTACGGCGGCGCGAGGATGGTCGTGTCCCCGTTGACGCCGTCGACGTTGGTCGGCGATGGATAGCAGAGCAGGCCATCGTCCGCGGCGGCCGCGCGCACGATGCGTCCGCAGACGCCCAGCGCGGCCGGGAACGGCTCCTTGGTCTTCGGGTCGGCGACGAATTCGACGCCGATGAAGTAGCCCCGGCCGCGAATGTCGCCGACCTCCGGCAGATCGCGCAATTCCTCGCCGAGCCGCCTCATGAGGATCGCCCCGCCGCGGCGCACGCGCGCCAGCAGGTCGTCGCGCCGGATGATCCTCTGCACCGCCACCCCGGCCGCGCAGGCGAGCGTGTGGCCGGTGAAGGTATGGCCGGTCATCGGACCGCCATCGACGTCGAAGAGCACGTCGGCGACGCGGCGGTGATACACGGTGGCCCCGAGGGGTACGTAGCCGCCGCCGAGACCCTTCGCGATCGGCATGATGTCGGGTTCCACGCCGTCGAACTCCAGGGCCCGCCACGTCCCGCAGCGTCCCGATCCGCACATCACCTCGTCGGCGATCATCAGTACGCCGTAGCGCGTGCAGACCTCGCGCATCGCCTTGGCGTAACCCGGCGGCGCCGGAACCACGCCGCCCGCCGCGCCGACCACCGGCTCGAAGATGAAGGCCGCTACGTGCTGCGGACCGAGGCGCTCGATCTCGGCGGCCAGTTCGGCCGCGCAGAAGGCCGCGATGTCCGCGGGCCGCACGCCCGGCGGCGGGCGGTAGGCGTTCGCCGCCGAGACGTGCGAGGCCTCGACCAGCGCCCCTTCGAATGCGGCGCGGCGGTCCAGGAATTCCGACACGCCCAGGGCCCCGAGCGTGTTGCCGTGCCAGGAGCGCCGGCGCGAGATGAACCGCCGGCGGCTCTTTTCGCCGCGGGCGGTGTGGTACTGGAGGGCGATCTTGAGCGCCCCTTCGACCGCCTCGGAGCCGCCGGTCACGAACACCATGTCGGCGAAGTCGGCCCCGCAGGCCTCGGTCACCAGGGACTCCAGTTCCTCGAGGGCGTCGCTCGTGAAGGTGTAGCGATAGCCGTGCGCGATCTTGTCGAGCTGACGTTTGAGCGCTTCGTTGACCTCCTCGTTGCCATGGCCCAGCGAATACACCGCGGGGCCGCCGGAGGCGTCGATATAGCGGTTGCCGTGCACGTCGTAGACGTAGATGCCCTTGCCGTAGGCCACCTTCGGCAGCCCGATGCCGGTCTTCGGATCCGCGACCCAGCCGGCGTCGGATTTGCGCATGCTCTTGTTCGTCGTCATGGTCGATGGTTTCCCGATGATCGTTGAGTTCAGCCCGCCAGATTCAGCCGCGCGCGAACCGCCTGGGGTCCGATTACGCGCGCGCCCAATCGCTCGATGATCTCCACGGCCCGGCCGACCAGCTCGGCGTTGGTGGCGAGCCGGCCCTTGTCGAGGAAGAGATTGTCCTCGAGTCCCACGCGCACGTTGCCGCCGAGCAGCACCGCCTGGGCGACCATCGGCATCTGCATGCGCCCGAGGCCGAAGCCGCTCCAGATGGCCCCCGCGGGCAGCGAATCCACCATGGCCAGCATCGAGCGGGTGTCGGCGCCCGCGCCCCAGGGCACCCCCAGGCACACCTGGTAGAGCGCCGGGGCGCTCACCAAGCCCTCGGCGGCGATCTGATTGGCGAGCCGCACGTGGCCCAGATCGAACACCTCGAGCTCGGGCCGGACGCCGAGTTCCTGGATGCGTCCGGCCATGGTGCGCACGTGGGCGACGGAGTTCATGAACACCTGGTCGCCGAAGTTCATGCTGCCGCAATCCAGGCTGCAGATCGGCGGGCGCAGCAGCTCGATGTGCTCGAGGCGCGCCGCGGGGCCCACGAAATCGGTGCCCGGCCCGGCGACCAGCGGGTCGGGGTCGCCGAGCGTGAAATCGCCGCCCATGCCGGTCGTGAGGTTCAGCACCACGTCGACGCCGCTGTCGGCCACCCGGGCCACGACCTCGCGGTAGTAGGCGACGTTGCGGGTGCCCTGGCCGGTCGCCGGATCGCGGACGTGAACGTGCGCGATCGCCGCCCCGGCCCGCGCGGCGGTGATGCAGGCATCGGCGATCTGCGCGGGCGTGACCGGTACGTGCGGGCTCTTCTTGGTGGTGTCGCCGCCGCCGGTGACGGCGCAGGTGATCATCACGTCGTGGTTCATGCGTTGTCTCCTGTGTCTGGCTCGCGAATTTCAGCGCCCGGCCTGCGCGCGGCGCTCCTCGAAGATTCGTGCGGCCGCGTCGATGTGGCCGAGCACGGCGTCGCGCTCGGCCTCGTCGTCGTAGTCCGGATTGGCGGCGGCCGCGGACCTCGCCTTGCCGATCCAGGCGAGAAAATAGTCGGCATCCTCCTTCGACCGCACGCGGCTGGCGCCCACCTGCACGTAGACCGGCGTGGTCGTGGCATAGGGGTACAGATCGAACACGTCGGGGGTCGCCCGCTCGTTCCAGGCGCGCAGCAGCACCCAGCCGCTGCGATCGAGCGTGACGGCGCCCTCGAAATCAGCGGCGGAGCGCTCCTTGCCGAGCTCGATGGTGCGCACCACCCGGCCGTTCAGGACGATCTCGAGATGATCGATGCCGGTGAGCGAACGCAGCCAGCCCTTGTAGGGGAGCGCGTGTCTGCCGGCCGGGAGGTCGATCTCATCGCCCGGCAGCCGATCGGCCAGCGTGAAACCGATCAGCGGCCCGTTGGTGGCGATGCTGTGGCCGGCCTTCAGGCCCGCGAGCCACGACCGTTCGCGCGCGAGCGGGCCCGAGTCCGCCGCTGCCGCCGGCAGCACGTAGGTGCGAGCGAGGCCCACCGGTCCGCGCAGCGAGGCGTAGTTGGTCATCGCATCGGTGCCGCCGGCGGCCGGCAGACGGAAGCCGCAATCGAGCAGCCGATACCAGACCGACGCCGTCTCGCGGTGATTGCTGAAGCCCGTGACCTCGAGGTAGTCGACCTTGCCGAGTGCGACGTCGATCGGCAGTTCGTTGGTCACGACCGGGTCCCGGCGGGGATCGGGCGCGGCGTCGAACGGGTGCGCATAGCCGACCATCCCGCCCTGTGCGTGCGCGAGGTCGGCGACCGCCGCGTTGTCCGGATACAGGCTCGCCGCGCCGGTGTACGGATAGGCCGCGAATCCCGGGATCAGATAGTGATCGCCGAGCCCGAGGATCCCGAGGTGGCCCCAATAGCTCGTGTGATATTCCTGGGAATGGGCGAGCAGCACGTCCCGGGTCGAAGCCGCATCGGGCAGCGGCGAGAAGTAGCGAATGTCGGGTACGCGCTCCTCCTTGTTGACGATCAGGTCGAAGACCAGGTCCAGGTCCTCCGCGCGGGCCTGCGCGACCAGATCCGCGGGCTCCGTTCGATAGGTCCCGCCGTAATTCATGTGCACGTGAACGTCGCCGCTGCGCCAGGCGGCGAATTCCGGCGGCAGGTCGAGCTTGCGCAGGGTCACCCGCAGCGGCGTGGCCGCGCCGGCCGCGATCTGCGCCGTCGCGTGCGCGATCCCGTGGCCGTCGCCGTACCAGACGGTGACGGCGGACGGTCCCGGGGGCAGCGTCACGCGCGCGCCGCGCGCCGCCGCGCCGACATGGAAATAATGAGTCTCGAAGGCCTGCCTGGAGCGGTCGAACGAGTCGTCGGCGCGCACCTGGGCATCGTCGGGCGCGTACGCGCGGCCGTCGGCGCCGGACACCGCCACCCGGGCGGTGACCGGCGTACCGTCGGCGTCCGCGATCGACAGCTGCAGGGTGCCCATGCCGCGCCGATAACGGCGCTCGGTGACCTCGAGCGTGCGTTGCGCACCGCCGACGGCGTCCTGGATGACGATCTCGGTGTTCTTGTTCCGATTGGAGACGTAGGCGAATCTCAGTGCCTGAGGCGACCAACGAGGGTGCGTGTCGTCCCAATCACCGTGGGTCAGCGCCAGGGGCTGATCCTCGCCCGCCGCGGTCACGACCCGGATCCGATGGCTCTGTCGTCCCTGGTACGAGGAATAGAGCACGCGCTTGCCGTCGGGCGACCAGTCGGGCGCCGCCCGCCAGCTGGTCTCCTCGCGATGGATCAGGATGGGCGCCGCGTGCCCATCCACCGGCCGCCGCCACAGCGAGCCGGTGCCGTACGGGGTTTCGGGATTGCCGACGTAGATCAGGTCCCGGCCGTCGGGCGACCAGGTCGGGCTGAGCTCGTGGTCGTAGGCGCCGTAGTAATACCGGTAGATCGCGCTCTTGCGCTCCGCGAGCCAGGGCCGGGCGTTCAGCGCGCCGTCGGTCAGGTCGCCGATGAACACGTGAAAGCGCCCGGTGCCCTGGGTCGAGACGTAGGCGAGGCGCCGGCCGTCGGGCGACCAGCGGGGCTCGAGATTGACGTCGCCGCCGCGGGTCAGCGCGGACACCGTCCCCGACGCGAGGTCGAGCGCGTACAGCTCGAGCGCATCGCCGAGATAGCGTACGAATACGACGCGCCGGCCGTCCGGGGACCAGTCCGGCTGATAGTCGTAGCCCGGCCCATCGGTCAATTCGACCGCCGTGCCCGAGTCGATGCGTTGCCGCCAGAGGCTGCCGGCCATCGAATAGACCAGCGACTGCCCGTCGGGCGACCAGGCCAGCGCGCTCGGCCCGCTGGTCAGCTGCGGCAGGTACATCTCGCGGAAGTAATAGTCGTGCGGCACCCCGATCTGCCGCAGCACGGGTGCGCGGTCGGCGAACGCCGTCGCCGCGATGCCGAGACAGGCCGCGATCCCGAACACGCGCGCCTTGTGGCGGCGCTGAGCGTGCGCGCGTCTCATGGTGAAGATCACATCCCCTGAAGAAACTTCGTCGAAGTGCGGTGGAAGTCGCGCATCATGGACCATCGCGCCGGCGAACGCCACGGGGCCATCGAAGCCCGGCGAATCGACGAGCGCCGGACCGGAGTCGACCCGCAACCTCGCCGTGGTTTACCCTTGAGCTTTTGCGGGCGACAAGAATGCGAACGATGACCCGGGCAATCCTTCTCCTTCTCGGCCTTGCCGTGTCCGCCTCGGGGCCGGTGCACGCAGCGGCCAAGCGGCGCCTCCAGGTGGATGACTACGATCGCCTGCAGACCGTGGAGAACCCCGCCTGCTCGCGCGACGGGCGGTGGATCGCCTACACGGTGACCGCCGCCGACCACGACGCCGACGAACTGAGAGCCTCGCTTTGGATGGTCGACTGGGCGGGCGGCGAACACGTCCGGTTGACCGCACCCGTCTCGTCGGTGAGCGTCCCGGCCTTCAGCCCGGACGGACGCTACGTCGCCTATCTGGCCGCGCGGGACGCCGAATCGAAGTCCCAGATCTACCTGCTCGACCGCCGCGGCGGCGAGCCGCGCGCGCTCACCCACGTGACCGGGGAGATCGACGGCTACGATTGGTCACCCGATGGCCGGCGGCTGGTCGTGAGCATGTCGCCCGGCGAGGCCGCGGCCGACAAGACGCCGCCGCCCATCGTGATCGACCGCTTTCACTTCAAGGAGGATCGCGACGGGTATCTCGGGGCCTCGAGCCGCCGGCAGCTGTATCTGCTCGACGTCGCGACCGGTGCGCTGACGCCGCTGACCACCGATCGGCGCGTCGATGATGTCCACCCGGTCTGGTCGCCGGACGGCTCGCGGATCGCCTACTTGAGCAATCACGATCCCGACCCGACGCGCTCCGGCGCGCTCGAACTGTACGTGGTCGACGCGCGCCCGGAGGCGACGCCGCGCCGGCTGGTGCGATTCGATGCGCCGAACAAGCCGACCGTGCTCTGGAGCCGCGATGGGGGGCAGATCCTGTACACGATCGGCTTCGAGCCGAAATTCATGGCCTATATCCTCGATCGGCTGGCGGCGATTCCCGCGGGCGGCGGCGCGCCGGTCGTGCTGACCGAGGGCCTGGACCGCGCCATCAGCGCGCCGATGATCGATGCGGCGGGGCGCGGCGTCGGCGTGCTGGTCGAGGACGACCGCGTGCAATATCCGGCGACCGTGCGGCTTGCGCCGGGCGCGCCGCCCGCGGCGGGCGCCGTGGAGCGCCTGGTCCAGATTCCGCTCTCGGCGACCGACCAGTGTCTGGGCGGCGGGCACCGCACCGTGCTCGCGTCCACCGACACGGACGCGCCCGAACTGTATGCGCTCGAGTCCGGACGCTTGCGCAAGCTCACCCACCACAACGACGAGCTGCTCGCCGAACTCGAGCTCGGCCGCGTCGAGGACGTCGAGTTCGCGAGCGCCGACGGCACGCCGGTGCACGGCTTGATGGTCGAGCCGCCGGATTACGTCGCCGGCCGGAGATATCCGACGCTCCTGTGGATCCACGGCGGGCCGAACGGGCAGGACGATCACGGACTCGCGTTCGATACCTATCCGCTGCAGCTCGAGCGGCAGTTCTTCGCGGCGCACGGCTACGTGGTGCTGGCGGTCAACTACCGGGGCAGCAGCGGCCGCGGTCGGGAGTTCGCACGCGCCATCGCCGCCGACTGGGGCCACAAGGAGGTGGCGGATCTGCTGGCCGGGGTCGACCATGCGGTGCGCGCCGGGATCGCCGACCCCGACCGCCTCGGCGTCGGCGGCTGGAGCTACGGCGGCATCCTCACCGACTACACCATCGCCTCCGACCAGCGCTTCAAGGCGGCGATCAGCGGCGCCGGCAGCGCGAACCAGCTCTCGATGTTCGGCGCCGACCAGTACGCGCTGCAGTACGTCGAGGAACTCGGAGCGCCGTGGCAGCGGCAGGATCGGTGGCTCGCGGTGTCCTATCCGTTCTTCCACGCCGATCGGATCACGACACCGACGCTGTTCCTCGGCGGCGACAAGGACTTCAACGTGCCGATCGCGGGCGGCGAGCAGATGTATCAGGCGCTGCGCACCCTCGGCGTGCCCACGCAGCTCGTGGTGTACCCGGGTCAGTTCCACCTGTTCACGCGGCCGAGCTACCTGCGCGATCGCATGCAGCGCTACCTCGACTGGTTCGGCCGGTATCTCGAGTCGCCTCGAGGAGCGGCTGAATGAGCTCGGCGGACGGGAACATCGGCCGCCGCGCGCTCATCGCGGGCCTGGGG
>JAJXZV010000191.1 GCA_021779875.1 Pseudomonadota bacterium | reverse complement strand
GCGCGGGCTCGGCGAGGAAGCCCACCATCATCTCGCGCCGGGCGCCGAGCGAGCCGAACGCGGTGCCCACGTCCATGGCCGCGAGCGACAGGAACACGCGCGCGGTCGCGAACAGGCCCACCAGCGCGATGGCGTCGGCGGCGGAGGCGAACGGCAGCCGCGTTCCGGTGGAGGGAATGATCGCCGCGGCGGTCACCATGGTGGCGAACACCACGTAGGGCGCGCCGCGGAAGATCGGCGAAGCCGACTCGGCGAGCACCGCGTCCTTGTGAAAGAGCTTGCGCAGCCCGCGGTACGGCAGCAGCAGGCTCGGCGCGCTGCGGTTCTGCAGCCAGGCGCGGCACTGGTTGATCCAGCCCAGGAACAGGGGTGCCGCCGCGAGCGCGGCGACCACCACCAGGATCTGCGTCAGCCACTCCATCGCGTTCATGACGGCTCCGCCCTCACAGCACCAGCGCCAGCAGCACGATCAGCGTGACGAAACTGTACAGCAGGTAGACCGAGATCCGTCCCTGCTGCAGCCACGCGAGCGAGTCGGCGACCCACTGCACCATCGATTGCAGCGGCTGGTACAGGCCCCGCCAGATCCGGTCGGTGATCACCACGCGGTACTGCGGCGCGCGGTCGAAGGGCGACGGCAGGCTGCGCTGCATGCCGAAGAACGGCTGGAAGATGTGCCGGATCGGCTGGCCGAAGCCCTCGGCGGTGTCCTGCATGCGCGAATCCAGCCGCGCGAAGCCGCAGTCCCACGCCGGCGACCGGCGCACCCGCCGGTGATAGAACAGGCGCACCAGCAGCGTCGTCGACAGCACGACGCCGAGCACGGCGGCGAAGAAGACCGCCGGCGCATAGGAAGCCTGCCGGGCCGGCAGCGGCACCAGCCGCCACCACGGCGTCGTCGCGGCCGGCAGCCCGCCGACCCCGAGCTGCGCGCTCACCACGCCGAGGATCCGCACGACCTGCGCCGGCAGCAGGCCGAGCAGCACGCAGCCGAGCGCGAGCCAGACGAGCCCCGCGCGCTCGAGCAGCCCCGCATCGTGCGCCCGGGCGAGCGCCGCCTCGCGGGGCTGGCCGAGGAACACCACGCCGTAGAACTTCACCATCACGTAGCCGGCCAGCGCGGCGGCGAGCGCGACCAGCGCCGCGCCGAGCGGCAGCAGCATGTTCACGAACGAATACGGCACCTCGTTCGCGAACAGGAACGCCTGCAGCAGCAGCCATTCGGACACGAATCCGTTGAGCGGCGGCAGGCCCGCGAGCGCGAGCACGCCGACCAGCGACGCCCAGGCCACCCACGGCATCTGGTGGATCAGCCCGCCGAGGCGCCCGAGGTTGCGTTCGCCCGTGGCGTGCAGCACGGCGCCCGTGCCCAGGAACAGCAGGCTCTTCATGAACGCGTGGTTGATCGCGTGATAGAGGACCGCCACCAGCGCGAGCGCCGCGAGCGTCGGGCGGCCGGCCCCGTCGAACACGATCGCGAGGCCGATGCCCGTGAACAGGATCCCGATGTTCTCGATGGACGAATAGGCCAGCAGGCGCTTCATGTCGGTCTGCGCGGCGGCGAAGATCACGCCGTACAGCGCCGTGAACAGCCCCACCGCCAGCATCACCAGGCCCCACCACCACGTCGGCCGCCCGAGCAGATCGAAGCTGACCCGCAACATGCCGTAGACCGCCATCTTGAGCATCACGCCGCTCATGAGCGCCGACACCGGCGAGGGCGCGGCGGGGTGCGCCTCGGGCAGCCAGACGTGCAGCGGCACCAGGCCCGCCTTGGCGCCGAACCCGAACAGCGCGAGACCGAACGCCGCGGCGGCCCAGGGCGGGGACAGGTGCGCCGCACGCATCGCGTCGAAGGTGAACTGCCAGCTGCCGCCCTGCATCAGGCCGAAGCACAGCAGGATCGCGATCGCGCCCACGTGCGCGATCAGCAGGTACACGAAGCCGGCGCGCCGGATCTCGGCGATGCGGTGATCGGTCGTGACCAGGAAATACGAGCTCAGCGCCATCGTCTCCCAGGCCACCATGAACGCGTAGGCATCGTCGGCGAGCAGCACGAAGCCCATGCTCGCCAGGAACAGGTGGTACTGCGCTCCCAGGAGCCCCGGCGTGGTGCCCTGGCCCGGCCGGAAATACCCGGCCGCGAACACGGAGATGCCCGCCGAGGTCGCCCCGAGCAGCACCAGGAAGACGCTCGAGAGCGCATCGAGGCGCAGATGCATCGGCAGATCCGGCAGCCCGACCACCAGCACGAGTCGCTCCACCGGCCCGCCCAGATGCAGCGCCGCGACCGCCGCGATCGCGATGCCGCACAGCGCGCCCAACGGGAACAGCGTCCGGGCCACGAAGGCGAGGCTGCGGGGCCGCAGCAGTCCCGCCATCCCGATCAGCCCCCAGGCGAGCAGGAGCGCGGGCAGCACGGCGAGCGGCGATGGCAGGGACGGCGTCACGATCTCTCGGCGGCGGGATGGCTCGGTGAATTGAATTCTAGTCCAAAACGTCTTGTATTATAATCCCATTTACATCACATTCCACCGAGCCCACCTGGGGACCCCGTGAGCACCGAAGAGCGCACCGCCCGGCTGACCATCCTCATCGATCCGCGCAAGAAGGCTCTGTTCGAGCGGCTGTGCGCCGAGGAGGATGCCAATCCGTCGCAGGTCGTGCGCCGCTTGATCCGGCGCTACATCGAGGAGAAGCAGGGACGGCCATGGACGCCCCGGGAGGAGACCCCATCGGGCGCGCCGGTGCGCCGCAAGCGGCCGGCGTCGCGCGGGCACGAGTGATGCGGTGCGGCGCACCGCGCCTTCGGCAACTACCGATGTCGCGGCGCCCGCTCCTGGCTATCATGGAAGCGTGACATCCAACCTCAAGCAGAGCTGGTCCGCCGCGTGCGCGGGCATCCACGACCCGCAGGCGGCGCCGCAACGGTCGTTGGCGAAGGTGATCTGCGGCGGCGTGACTCGCTGGCGCGAGCGGCGCTACGCGCGCCGCGGCGCGGCCCGCATTCTCGATGCATTCCACGCGGTACGGGCGCGGCGCCCGGGCCTCACGGGAGAGGAACTGTACGCCGCGACCTTGTCGCACCTGAGCGGGCTCGACGAGGCGCAGACACGCGCCCAGGTGCGCCGCGCCGACAGTGCTTGCTCGGCGTGGCCTGCCCGGCGGGCGCTACGGCTGCGCGACGTGGCGGAGTACGTGGTGGTCTCGGATTACCTCGCGCGCGAGCCGAGGGCGCACGGCACGCTGATCGACATGGCCGCCATCGTGGGCGCGATCGTCCCGGGAGACTTGTAGGCTCACCGGAGGCGGGCCGCCGGCCTCAATGCCGATGCGCGTGATGCTCGTCGGGCATGTGCGCGTGCCCGTGCCTCGTGGGCGCATGCCGATGGAAATGGCTGTGCGATCCTTCGGGCATGGGATCGTGCACGTGGTCGTGGTGGCCGTCGTCGTGGCGGTGCGCGTGCTCGTGGTCCATCGCCTCGTGTTCATGTTCGTGCGCATGGCTCTCGGCCAGGTGAATCACGATGCCGAGCATCATGAGCGCCGCGCCCGCCATCATCCAGGCGCCGCCGCCGCGCTCGCCGAGCAGCAGCGCGAGCAGCGCGCCCACGAAGGGCGCGAAGGCGAACACGGAGCCCGTCCGGGCCGCGCCGAACGAGCGCTGCGCGAGCAGATAGAAACGCAGACTCAGGCCATAGCCCGTCGCGCCCACGAGCAGCAGGCCGGCCGCCGCCGGCAGCGCGGGGACCGGCTCGCCGTAGACGGCCGCCAATGACGCCGTCGCCGCCGCGCCGAGCGCGCCCTTGAGCATCACGACCCGGCCCGGATCGCGTGCCGACAGCGCGCGCGAGAGCGTGTTGTCCACGCCCCAGAACACCGTGGCCGCCGCGACCGCCAGGAGCCCGATCAGCTGACCGCCCGCGGCCTGCGCACGGTCGAGCGCCAGCGCCAGACCGCCGGCCGTCAGCAGCGACAGGGCGAGCGCGACCCGCCCGCCCAGCGCCTCGTGATAGAAGAGCCTCGCCAGAACGGCGGTGAACACGGCCTCGAGCGTCAGCATCAGCGAGGCGCTCGCACCGCTCGTGTGCTGCAGCCCCCAGGCCAGGGCCACCGGCCCCAATCCGGCGCCGAACAGCGCCATCAGCGCGAGCCGCGGCAAATCGCCGGGACGCAAGTGCGCCTCGCGATCGACCGGACGCCGCAGCAACGCGCCGACGAGTGCGGCGCCGGCGTAGAGCAAGCCGGCCGTGGCGAAGCTGCCCACGCCGGCCCCGAAGCGCTGCACCAAGGGGGTGCTGACGCCGAACAGCAAGGCCGCCAACAGCGCGAGCAAGCCGCCCTCGAGCGCCGGTCGGCGATCGAGCCAGGTTGGCCGGGACCGATTCATGCGCGCCATGGTGCCTCAGAACCGAAAGGCCAGCACGACGCCGTACTGCGCGGCGAAGCCGCTGCCGTTGCGCCCCGCGAGGCGCCCGGAGAAATCGAACAGCCCGATCTCCGGAATGATGGACACCTTCGCCTTGACCCCGATCCGCAGGCCGAAGTCGATCCCGGTGGCGCTCACGTGGTTCGCCTGCTCGCCGCCCGGACCGGCGGGAATGGCCGTGTAGACGTACCTCAGTTCCGAGATCGCCGTGAGATCGTGGCCGACCGGGCGGCTGACCACCCAATCGACGCCCGGACTCCAGGCGCTCTTCGAGCGGCTCTCGAGATCCAGATAGGAATAGGCGACGCCGAGCACCAGCGCCGACTGCCACGCACTCTCCGGCGAGGTCAATCGATGCTTCACGTCCACCTCCCCGCCGAGCGAGGGACCCGCGCTCGAATACGGCAGGGCCACCTGCGTCAATCGATAGCCGACGTCCCAGCCGTCGGCGACCCCGACCCGCAGGCCCGCATGCGGCAGGAAGGGCGTGAAGCTGTCGGACCGGGGATCCCCCACGCTCGAGTATTGCCCCCCGGTCCCCGCGATCGCGCCGAGCTCGCCCCGCGGCAGGGTATCGGCGGTCGAGAAGCCGAGCAGCCAGAAGGCGTCCGCCCGCTGCGGCAGCAGCGCTGCGCTCACGAAAGACCCCAGCAGCAAGGATCGCACGATACGCAATGGATGATTCTCCCGTCGGATGTTGGCTGAAAGGTCGCGAGTCTCGCCGCCCGGCACGAACGCCCTTGCGAGGCCGATGCCGGCAGGACTCTCCATCAATGCGGCCGATCGGCGCCCGCGTATTCGACGTACAAGCTGTCGAGCACCGGCGTCATGCCCCCGAGCAGCGCGTCGTCATCCGCTTGCAGCTTGCGGGCGCCCGCCATGATGGTCGCAAACCCCGGGCCTTCGGCGACCGGGATACCGCCGACGTCCAGGTGATGGACCAAGGCTCCCAGGCGGATGAGTCCGGCATCCTGGTCGAGTGCGAAGCTCGCAACCAGCACTTCGAAGGTGACCTTGGACCCCACGTGCGTGAATTCGGCGCCATCGAAATCGAACCCCACGGCCCGCTTCGGACAATCCTTGGTGCGCTCGAGCCAGACGAACCTCGCCCGCGGATCGATGAAGCGCCGAATGAGCCAGGCCGAGGCGACCCGATCGATCCACAGGTGCGCGCGCGTCGCCCAGATGCGTCCGCGATATTCCTTGCGGTTCCGAGGTCGAATCTCGTGTTGGGCTGGACGGGGTTCGTCGGGCGCGAAGCGGACGTTGATCGCGCGCTCGACATCCGCGAGCGTGCTCTGCATCTGCTTGCGAGGCTCCCCCGGAAAGAAATCACGAGCCACGATGGTGTACGCCTCGCGAGCCATGCCGGCGAGCTGCTGCCGCGCGTCCAGTTCCCTCTGTTTGCCGAGTTTGACCTTGAGGGCCTCGAGCCGCTGGATCGCCTGCGCATATTCCATGGTTCGATCGAACAAGGCGACGAATTCCGCCTGCTGCTCCGCGGAGTCGGCCTTGAACGAGAGCAGATGCGCCGATCCACCCGCGGCCCTGATCACGGTCCCTTGCTCTTCCAGGACTTTCCGCGAGGCACCCACGTCCGGAAGCAGATACGCACCGTCCCGCAGCGAGCCGGCGCCGGCGACCTTCAAAGCCCGCCAGGCGCGCATCCGCAGGGTCGGATTGCGGCCGGGAAGATTGGTCACGAGCAGCAGCCAGAGGACCGGGGGTGATCGCATTGTAATACATACTACATAATGTCATATAAATAACAAAATCCTTGCTCGACCATCTCGCGGCTCGATCCCGCCTCGTAATGCGCGGCCCGCCGTTGACAGCCGATTATATTTCTATAAAACTGGAATTATGAAATCAAAAGATGCCGTGACCGCCCTCGCCGCACTGGCCCAGGATTCCCGCCTGGCGCTGTTTCGCCTGCTGGTCAAGCGCGGCCCCGAGGGCTACAGCCCGACGCGGCTGCGCGAGAGGCTCGGCATTCCGGCCCCGACGCTCTCGTTTCATCTCAAGGAATTGCAGCAGGCCGGGCTCATCGAGGCGCGGCGCGACGGCCGCTTCCTCCTGTACCGCCCGAACTTCCCGCGCATGCGCGGGCTCGTCGAATTCCTCACCGCGAACTGCTGCTCGCTGGCGGACGAGGACTGCGGCTCCTGCGACCTGCCGTCGGCACGGCGCCGCGGCGCCTCCGCGGCGATCTCCACGAATCCCCGTTGAGGAGCCCCTCCATGACCCAGAGCGCCTACAACGTCCTGTTCCTGTGCACCGGCAACTCGGCGCGCAGCATCCTCGGCGAAGCCATCCTGAATCAGCGCGGCGAGGGGCGGTTTCGCGCCTTCAGCGCCGGCAGCCACCCGAAGGGCGCCGTGCACCCCATGGCGCTCGAGCTCCTGAGGACCCTCGACTTGCCCACCGCGGGCCTGCGCAGCAAGAGCTGGGACGAACTCGCCCGGCCCGGCGGCCCGCACCTCGACTTCGTGTTCACCGTGTGCGACGACGCCGCGGGCGAGGTCTGCCCGTACTGGCCCGGACAGCCGGTCACGGCGCACTGGGGGATTCCCGATCCGGCCGCGGCCGTGGGCTCGGAGCTCGAGCGCAAGGCGGCCTTTCGGCTGGCCTTCCGGCAGCTCGAGAACCGCATCAAGCTGTTCCTCAGCCTGCCGATCGCGAGCATCGACCGGATGCGCCTGCAGGAGCGGCTCGATGAGATCGGCAAGCTCCCGCGGGCGGCCGCCGATTGAGCCGGTTCGAACGCTATCTGTCGGTCTGGGTGCTGTCGTGCATCGTCGCCGGGATCGCGCTCGGGCAATGGGCGCCCGCACCCGTCCAGGCGATCGGCCGCCTCTCGGTGGCCCAGGTCAACCTGCCGGTGGGCCTGCTGATCTGGGCGATGATCATTCCGATGCTGGTCAAGGTCGATTTCGCCGCGCTCGGCGAGGTGCGCCGTCATGTGCGCGGCATCGGCGTGACCCTGCTGGTCAACTGGCTGGTCAAGCCCTTCTCCATGGCGTTCCTGGCCTGGCTCTTCATCCGGCACCTGTTCGCGCGCTGGCTGCCGGCCGCCGAGCTCGACGGCTACGTCGCGGGGCTGATCCTGCTCGCCGCCGCGCCGTGCACCGCCATGGTGTTCGTCTGGAGCCGCCTGTCCGACGGTGACCCGCTGTTCACGCTCTCCCAGGTCGCGCTCAACGACACCATCATGATGTTCGCCTTCGCCCCGATCGTGGGTCTGCTGCTCGGGCTCTCCGCCATCACCGTGCCGTGGAGCACGCTCGCGACCTCGGTGGTCCTGTACATCCTCGTGCCGCTGCTGCTCGCGCAGGGCTTGCGGCGCGCGCTCGTGCGCCGCGGCGGCGGCGCCCTCGGCGCGGCGCTCGCCCGCTCGGGGCCGTGGTCGATCGGCGCGCTGCTCCTGACCCTCGTGCTGCTGTTCGCCTTTCAGGGCGGCGCCCTCGTCGGGCAGCCGCGCATCATCGCCCTGCTCGCCGTGCCCATTCTCCTTCAGGTGTTCCTGAACGCCGCGCTCGCCTATGGCCTGAATCGCGCCGTCGGCGAATCGCACCGCGTCGCCTGCCCCTCGGCGCTCATCGGCGCCTCGAACTTCTTCGAGCTCGCCGTGGCGGCGGCCATCAGCCTGTTCGGATTTCGCTCCGGTGCGGCGCTCGCCACGGTGGTCGGCGTGCTCGTCGAGGTGCCGGCGATGCTGCTCGTGGTGCGCATCGTCAATCGCACCCAGGGCTGGTACGAGCGGGGCCGCACCCGGACGCTTGCGGCACCCTCGCCATCGTAGTACGTTTTGGCGCGCGGCCGCCGCGCGCTCACCGGCGCCAAGCGCAAGGTACGCGAATTGTTCGGCGGGCTTTTTCACGACACGCCGCAGGAGGCCTGGGCCATGACCGCGCCACGCTGGCTGGTAACGCGTTCCGCGACCGCCACCCTCCTCATCCGGCTGATGGTCGGCTTGGTGGTCTTCGTGCCCGAGGGCCTGCAGAAGCTCCTGTTCCCGGCCATCCTGGGTGCCGGCCGGTTCGCGAAGATCGGCCTGCCCTGGCCCGAAGTCCTCGGACCCTTCGTCGGCGTGGTCGAACTCGCCTGCGGGCTGCTGATCGTCCTGGGCCTCGCGACCCGGCTCGCCGCGATCCCGCTCATCGTCATCATGCTCGTCGCCATCGTCTCGACCAAGCTGCCCGTGCTGGTGGGCCACGACGTAGGGATGTTCCACGTCGCGGCGCTCGCCCGATACGGCTTCTGGAGCGCGGCCCACGAGGCGCGTACCGACTTCTGCATGCTGCTCGGCGCCCTGTTTCTGCTGATCGAGGGCGCCGGACCCTGGTCGATGGACGCCCGGCTCGCTCGGCGGGGCCGCCGACCGTGACCGAGCCGCACGAGCACTGGGCGCAGGTCTACCGGACCAAGGCCGTCGATGCGGTGAGCTGGTACCAGACGCGGCCCGCGGTATCGCTCGCGCTGATCGCCGACAGCGGCGTCGCGCGCGACGCCCCGCTGATCGACGTCGGCGGCGGCGCCTCGACGCTGGTCGACCATCTGCTCGCCGCCGGGTACTCGGATCTGAC